>CANEXR010000284.1 GCA_947443815.1 Flavobacteriaceae bacterium
GATATTCTAGGAGAACTCTTTAGTATATTGCCCTAAATTCACTTTGCTTTTTTTTAGTCTGCAAATGTAAATCTTTTTATCCCCTTTTAGCCTCAAACGCTTTCAAAAGAGACAAACAATTTTCTGTACCCAATAAAATAGTCTATTTTTGAGGAGCTATTTCCAGCTGTACGTTACAATCTTTTTCAAGAAACGCTTTTTTTCTACGTCCCCGCAGGAGCTTCCGTTGGTCGCTCTGCAGGAACAAGAAAAAATAGCGTTTCTTTTCAAAAGGATTTTCACTTCCATCTGGGCTAGGGCACTCCTTTTCAAAACACATTTTAATGGAAAAATTCACACTCGAAATCTTATTTCAAATCATTGGTATTGGTTCTGCATCAGGACTATTGTATAAAGACAACTCGCTATTCATAATTGGCGACAACAGCGGTTTTCTGTACGAATACAATATGCCAAATCAGCAATTAAAGACCCATGCCTTAATCGATAATCCAGCAGAAAATATTCCCAAAAAACTAAAACCTGATTTTGAAGCCCTCACAAACTTCAAGGATACCGCTTATATTTTTGGCTCAGGCTCCACCGAAAACCGAAACAAAATGATTGAATTTGACCTGAAAACCAAAAGCGTTTTGCAAAAAAACAACATGACCGATTTATATGCCGTCATGCAAAGTTTTGGCACTATCAAACCGGAAGATTTCAACCTTGAAGGCGCCATTTTTGATGGCGAAAACTGGTATTTATTCAATCGTGGGAATGGTATTTCGAACAAAAACACCATTTTTACTATTCATGCCAAAAAACTTGGGGAAGAATTTGCACTCATAGCCACGGACTATAAATTGCCTAAAATAAAAGGCATTCGTTCCAGTTTTACCGATGCTATTTTGGTAGAGGACAAAATTTACTTTCTCGCTACAGCCGAAAACACAAACTCCACGTATGATGATGGCGAAATTCTAGGAAGTTGTATCGGATGCATCGATTTGAAAACCATGAAAATCGATTTTACCCAAAAAATCACAGCTACCAATAAATTTGAAGGACTAACTTTATATGAGAATGCGGCGCATACAATAACGTTTTTACTTTGTGAAGACAATGATACGGAGCTTTTAGAAACTAAGATTTATAAATTAACCTTGGATAAAAAATAATTTTACGGCATGCAAGAAAGCTTTTGACAGCTGTTTTCTTGGGGTTTTTACTAAATATCTGGGTTGCCTACTGCGCCGCATGAGGGATAGGAGCAAGTACCGAAGTACTGCGGATAGCCCGACCGCAATAGCAAAAGGGGCGCAATCCGTATGCTGTTGAGAAGCCCCTTTTGGTATTGGGGTCATGCCCAAATTTAAAAAAAAGAAGTAACCCTTCCCAACCTTTTTCTCTTTTTGTATCTCTTTAAAATAAAGCAACAATTGTGATAAACGAAAACCTAATTACTAACTGCAAAAAAATGCATCGTGATGCCCAGCGTCAGGTTTATGAGCTTATGGCGCCCAAATTGTATGGCACTTGCAAGCGGTATCTTAAGAAAGAAGAAGAGATTGAAGAAGCCATGGCCGATGCTTTCTATACTATTTTTACAAAAATGGAACAGCTGAAGGAAGTACATGCATTTGAAGCTTGGGCAAGGAAAATTACGGTAAATCATTGTCTGGCGAGCATTAAGAAAAACACGAATTTTAATATGTATCTGGATGATGTGAAATTGGTTTCACAGCCTTTTTCGGAGGAATTAACACCGCTGGAAGAGGAAGATTTACTGAATTTACTACACCATATTCCGGAAGGTTGCAGAACGATTTTCACGCTTTTTGTTATAGAAGGCTACGGGCATAAAGAGATAGCAAGTATGCTGAATATTTCTGAAGGCACCTCAAAATCACAATTGAATGCCTCGAAAACCAAACTGAAGGAATTAGTGAATAAATTGTATTACCAAAAAGCAAAATAGTCATGGACAATCAAGATAAATTATTTGAACAAATCAAACAAGCTTCCTTAAAAGAAGAAACGAAAGACTTTCCTGCAAAGGATAAGGTTTGGTCTCGTGTTGCTGAAAAACTTGATACCAAAGAGGATAAAAAAACGATTGGTTTATGGAAAAAAATTGCGGTCGCAGCGTCACTTTTATTAGTGCTTTCCTTAGGATTTCCGTTTTTGAAATCGGGTGACAAAACACCAATTAGCAGTCCTAAAGTAGTGACAACGGATGTTGATATTAAAACAAATATAACTCCTATTGTAGAAAATAAAAGTATCGCTCATGCCGAAGAAGGGAAAATAATTCCTGAAAAACAAGCCGTTCGTATTTTGAAAAATCAAATTGAAAAAGAGGAAATTTTAGTAGCCAATGAGTCAATGCGTACGGATACTTTGACAGCAACCGCTATCGCAGCACCCGTTGCTATTTCAGACAATATGGTGTCTAGCGATGGTTATTTTGAAAAACAAGAAGAACAAGAATCCGGTGCTGCACCAATTTCAAAAGCTAGAGTAGCCCACGCAACAGCAATGGGATATTCCAAAAGTAAACAATATGATGGGGAAAGTAATAGAAAAGAAATGCAAGTATTACAAAAAACTACTCCTTTGATTGTCATGAACGGACAAGCTTTGGCCGATAAAGACACCGCTAAAAAAGACCAATTGATTCAGCAACAATTAAGTAATTTAGATCCTAAAAATATTGAATCCATTATTGTTTTAGAAGCGCCTTTGTATATCATAAATGGGGTTTATTATTCTGAAAATGATTTATTCAGTCCTACTCCAACAAGCCCTTATGCGCCCTTAAACAAACAGGAAATTAAGACAATTACTATTTTGCAAGGCGAAGAAGCTATAGCAACTTATGGCGAAAAAGGGAAAAAAGGTGTTGTGCTAATTATTACCAAAACAGGAAAACCAGTTCCGCCTAAATAGGCTAAAAAATCTAATTAAACTTAAAATTTACTCTTATGAAAAATGTGAAATTTATTTCATCCGCTATTGCTATGCTTTTAGGTCTCGTTAGTTTTGCGCAACAGAAAAACTACTTGGACAAATCCTATTTGGAAGTCTCAGGACAGGCTGATACCTTAGTACTTCCTGATAAAATATGGATTGCTGTACTGCTGACCGAAAAAGATACTAGAGGTAAAAAATCCGTGGAAGATTTAGAAAAAGAAATGATTAAAAAACTAGATGAAATAGGTATTGACGTAGAAAAAAACCTAACAATTCAAGACATGTCAAGTAATTTCAAAAACTATTTTTTAAAGCAAACCGATATTTTAAAAGCAAAATCGTATACAATTCTTACTAAAGATGCAGCAACTACTTCAAAAGTTTTTATAGGATTGGAAGCGATTGGAATTTCAAATGTTAGCATCGAAAAAACAGAAAATTCAAATCAAAAAAACACCCAACTCTTGATGAATAGTAAAGCGATGGAAGATGCGAAACAAAATGCGATTAGCTTCACTAAACCATTGCATCAAAAATTAGGAAATGCCATTCATATTTCGGGATTTTCAGAACTATCTAACCAATTGGCAGGAAGTGTAAATGGCATTCGAATTCGAGGTTTATCGTCTATTGGATACGCCTCAGAAATGAGCAAAATAGCACCCAATATTGAGTTTGAAAAAATAAAAATTTCAAGCTCTATACAAGTACAATTTTCATTGGAATAATATAAAATCAAATCTGAATGACAGACAACCAACCGTTTTAGATGCGTATATTTGTAGATAGAAAACTTTAAA
>CANEXR010000285.1 GCA_947443815.1 Flavobacteriaceae bacterium
CATTGCTTTCTTCTACACCAGTTGTTGTATTGTCTACAATCCTTGGTAGAACTCCAACAATAGAAGAATATATAGCTGCAGTAGATGGTATTAATCTAACTAAGTTTGCACCTTCACATAAATTGCTAGTTAAATAATTACATACTTATTTAATCATAATTCAAAAGCCTGATTCTAAATAGATTCAGGTTTTTTTTATACTTATTTTTTTGTAACTTGTGGTAATTAAATATGGAATAATAAAATAAATATATATACTATGGCTTTTGATATTGAAATGATTAAAAAAGTGTATGCCAACATGACAACTCGTGTTGACAAAGCACGTGAGATAGTTGGTCGTCCACTTACTTTAACAGAGAAAATTTTATACAGTCACCTTTGGGATGGAACGCCATCTAAAGCTTTTGCAAAAGGGGTTGATTATGTCGATTTTGCTCCAGACAGGGTGGCTTGTCAAGATGCAACAGCTCAAATGGCATTATTGCAATTTATGCATGCTGGAAAAAAAACAGTCGCTGTTCCCACAACAGTTCATTGTGATCACTTGATTCAGGCCAAAGTGGGTGCTTCAAGCGATTTAGCTGTAGCCAATACACAATCAAAAGAAGTTTTTGACTTCCTTTCTTCAGTGTCTAATAAATATGGAATTGGCTTCTGGAAACCGGGATCTGGAATTATTCATCAAATTGTTTTAGAAAACTACGCTTTCCCTGGAGGAATGATGATTGGTACCGATTCACATACTGTAAATGCAGGTGGATTAGGAATGCTCGCTATTGGAGTTGGTGGTGCTGATGCTGTAGATGTAATGTCTGGAATGTCTTGGGAATTGAAATTTCCTAAATTAATTGGAGTGAAATTAACTGGAAAACTTTCCGGTTGGACTGCACCAAAAGACGTAATTCTTAAAGTAGCTGATATTCTTACCGTAAAAGGAGGGACAGGAGCTATTGTCGAATATTTTGGGGAAGGAGCTACTTCAATGTCATGTACTGGAAAAGGAACTATTTGTAATATGGGTGCCGAAATTGGGGCTACCACATCTACATTTGGTTATGACGAGTCCATGAGAAGATACCTTTCTGCCACAGGTCGTCAAGATGTTGTTGATGCTGCTGATAAAGTAGCTTCTTACTTAACTGCTGACCCCGAAGTGTATGCCAATCCTGAAACGTATTTTGACCAACTAATCGAAATCAATCTTTCAGAATTAGAGCCACATATCAACGGACCTTTTACTCCAGATAGGGGTACTCCAGTTTCTAAAATGAAAGAAGAAGCAGCTGCTAATGGCTGGCCAATTAAAGTAGAATGGGGATTAATCGGTTCTTGTACCAACTCCTCTTATGAAGATATGGCTCGTGCTGCGTCTATCGTAAACCAAGCGGTAGAATTAGGAATCAGTCCAAAAGCGGAGTTCGGTATCAATCCAGGATCAGAGCAAATTAGATATACCATCGAAAGAGACGGAATCATCGCCACTTTCGAAAAAATGGGAACCAAAGTATTTACAAATGCTTGTGGACCATGTATCGGACAATGGGATAGAGCTGGAGCTGATAAAGGAGAGAAAAACACCATCGTTCACTCTTTTAACCGTAATTTCTCTAAACGTGCCGATGGGAACCCAAACACACACGCTTTTGTAACATCTCCAGAAATGGTTGCCGCTTTAGCCATATCAGGACGTTTGGATTTCAATCCTATTACTGATACTTTAATCAATGATAATGGCGATGAAGTAAAATTAACTGCACCTTATGGTGATGAATTGCCCAAAAAAGGTTTCGCAGTTGAAGATGCCGGTTTTCAAGCACCAGCTGCTGATGGATCAGCAGTTCAAATCGTTGTTAGCGATACTTCTGATCGTTTGCAATTATTAGCGCCATTCCAAGCTTGGGATGGTAAAAATATTACAGGAGCTAAATTATTGATCAAAGCCTTCGGAAAATGTACTACAGACCACATCTCAATGGCTGGTCCATGGTTGCGTTTCCGTGGTCACTTAGATAATATTTCTAACAATATGTTGATTGGCGCAGTGAATGCTTTTACAGATAAAACAAATTCAGTAAAAAATCAATTGACTGGTAAGTACGATGCAGTGCCAGCTGTAGCCCGCGCATACAAAGCCGCTGGTGTTCCGTCTATTGTGGTGGGTGACCATAACTACGGTGAAGGATCTTCTAGAGAACATGCTGCTATGGAGCCTCGTTTCTTAGGAGTAAAAGCAGTATTAGTAAAATCATTTGCTCGTATCCACGAAACCAACCTCAAAAAACAAGGATTGTTAGGATTGACATTTGCTAACGAAACAGATTATGATAAAATTCAGGAAGATGACACTATCAACTTCACAGATTTAGTAGCTTTCGCTCCAGGAAAACCATTAACGTTAGAGTTCATTCATACTGATGGTACCAAAGATATAATCTTAGCAAACCATACCTATAACGAAGGGCAAATTGGTTGGTTCGTAGCTGGTTCAGCGTTAAACTTAATTGCTGCCGCTAGCCAAACATAACAATTAAAATTCAATTGTCGCAAGATAATACCAATAAGTGTTCTGTAATTTCGTTTTAGTATTTATGCTATAACAAATCGCAGAACACTTTTTTTATGGAGCTAATCCCGCTCTTCATTACAAGCTCCAGTCCAGAACGCTTTTTTTTCAAGACTAAAAAGGAGCTTCCTCCAGTCGCTCTTTTTAGTCAGAAAAAAATAGCGTTCCGTACCGTAGGCTTTTCACTTCGATCGGGGCTAGGGGATAGTAGTGCTACTGAAAAAATTATTGTAGTACTTAAATCATAATTTAAGTTTAAAATTTTCTTAAAAACATTGGAGTTGCAGTTTAAATACGGGAATTTTGCATCGTTCCATAATAAACAATGAAATTTCAAAAAAGCATATTGTATACACTTTTACCATTAAAGAGTGGTTTTATATGTGAATTTTTAAAAAATGGAGTGCAAAAAGGAAATGTTTTTGTTTTTTATACTTAAATTAGCTTTTTTTGTATTAATCGGATTGATTTACGAAAATTTTGAGATTAACAGCAATCTCAAATCACATCAATTTTTAGTATTTATTTTTTTTAAATATGGAAATGAAATGGACAGGTAACGCATCATTCGATAAGAGAATAAAAACAAAAAGAGACAATAGTTATATACTACATGCCGTTTGCAAGGAAAACTTGAAGTGATAATTTTAATAAATAGAATGAGGTATTTTAAATTGATTTTAGTGTTCGTGTTCTTTAGCGGTTTCAGTGCCTTTTCGCAAGAAAAGTATACAAAACATACCATTTCAAAAGGAGAAACCATATCCAGCATTGCACAAAAATACAAAGTAAAACCCAGCGCTATTTATGCTTTAAATCCAGATTGTACAGGTGTTTTAAAGCTAAAAACGGTTTTATTAATTCCAACAAAAGACGCACAAAAAAACAATCAAGTTACAGAAAAAGCCATAAATCATGGAGAAAAAACACATGTAGTCCAGGCCAAAGAAACCCTTTTTGGAATCGCAAAACAATACGGAATTACAGTTAACGATTTGAACAAAGCCAATCCTAAGTTAGACACTTCAGGTTTAAAAAAAGGCCAAAAAATCACCATTCCACAAACAGAATTAGTGCTTTCTGAAGATTCAATTGTTACTTCCCCAAAAGCAATTCCTACTTCAGAAAAAGAGATTGTTATACACGAAGTTGAAGCCAAAGAAACTAA
>CANEXR010000286.1 GCA_947443815.1 Flavobacteriaceae bacterium
AAAAACAAAATACCGTAACATTCCAGAATGGCAAATTGCTATCGAATTGCAAAATAAATTCCCTGATTTGCCTTTAATCATTGATCCATCACATATTACAGGTAATCGCGATATGATTCTTGAAGTGACGCAAGAAGCTTTGGATTTAAATTATGATGGTATGATTATCGAAACACATAATGATCCGGATAATGCATGGAGTGATGCTGCACAACAAGTAACACCTGATGCTTTGAAACAAATTTTCAAAGATTTGAAAGTGAGAAAAGTAAGTGGAGATACGGATGAATTCACAAGTAAAATGACAAAACTAAGAGCAAATATTGATGTTTTGGATGCTAACTTATTAGAATTGTTAGGAAAAAGAATGAAAGTTGCTGACGAAATTGGTCAAGTGAAAAAAGACGCTAACGTTGCGGTATTGCAAAATAATCGTTGGAATGAAATTCTAGGAAAAATGATTTTGGAAGGAGAGAAAAAAGGATTGACAGAAGAATTTGTCCTTAAAATGTTCAAAGCAATTCACCAAGAGAGTATTGGGCATCAAGAAAAAATCTTGAACGCATAAATAATTGCAGCTATTGCATCTCAAAAAACTCTACAGTGTTAAAAACTGTGGGGTTTTTTTGTTTAACAATAGTTTTTAATAAGTTTTTTTTTACTTTTGAGAAAATATAAAATATTAAAAATGAAAAAAATTACATTCGCTTTCTTATTGCTTTGCCTGAGTTGCTTGAATCTGTCCGCTCAAAACAAAATTGATAAATTGAATATGATCTATGGTGAGGAATTACCTGATGATAAGCAGAAAATTATAAAAATTGTTGGGGAATATAATAATGAAATTTATGCTTTGGCTTTGTCTGGAAAAGAGGATTATTTTTTGAAAATATTTGAGTCAAAATCCATGCGGATGATTTCTTCAAATCCTATTATTATTCCACAAATTACAGATAGAGAAGTAGATTTTGAAGAGTTGTTTTTATTAAATGGACACCTTTATGCAATAGGAAGCGTTTATGATAAAAGCAATAAAACCTTTAATTTAGTAGGAGCTGAAATTTCTGATAAAGGTGTTTTAAGTAAAAATACCATTCAGTTGTTTAATTCCGTTGTGGCTAAAAAATCGGAACGTGGTATGTTTTATTTTAAACTATCCCCAGACGAGGGTGCTTTACTAATAATGCATACTTCCCTTTTTGCAAAGGAAGATTCTGTTCAATATGAGGTCAAATTATTCGATGAAAAATTGAATACACTTTTTTCTACTGCCGAAAAGGTAAAGTATGATGATAGTAAAAAAGACTATGAATTTACAATTGCTGATTTTGAATTGAATTTTCAGGATGATGTTTTTCTAGTAATCAACGAAAGTTACCGCGATACAACAAAGAAAGAACAAATTGAAAAATTTCAAATACACCTTTTTAAAAAGGCAAATAACTATAAAAAGGAAGTTGTTGATATTGATATTAAAGGAAAAGAAATTATTAACTGTTCTATGATATCAACCTCAAAAAACACCTTGAAATTAGTTGGGTTTTATTCCAGCGTTAGAGAGAATGGTAAAGCAAATAAAAATTTAAAAGGGATTTATAATGCCACTATCAATCTTGCTTCAAATACTAATGAAAATCTAAAATTTGATGAGTTTGATTATGAAACTAAAGTCAAATTATTAGGAGAACGAAGAGCTAAAAATGGAAAAGATGTTAAGCCTTTGTATAATATTACAACAATTATCGAGAAAAATGATGGTGGTCTAATTGTACTTTCGGAATTACAGTTCGTTTATGTTGGCCAAAGTTCAGGATTTGGACCATTAGCTTTTACACCTATTACTTATACTAAAAATGAGATAATCGTAACCTGTCTGAAAGCCGATGGGTCATTAGATTGGAGCAATGTTTTGCCTAAAGAACAATCAGCAACTGTTACTACATTATCACTTGCCTTTGGGTTTGTAGGCGGAAATGGCAGTTTTGCAGTTGGAGGTACATTAATGATTCCTTTGGCTCAGTTGGGTAAAGGCCCCGAGTATTTAGGAGCAATACCAATTTATAAAAATGGACAATTAAATATCATTTTTAATGATAATGCTAAGAATAAAGGGATAACAGATATTGAAAAAATAAAAGCTTTAGGAAATTATAATAATGCAGTTCCCTCTCTTTTTATTTTTGATGATAAAGGAATGATTACTAGAAAAGACCCTGAAGAGGTTATTAAAAACGAGTTGGTAATTCGACCAGGTGTTTATTACAGGAAAAATGAAAATGAATTAATTCTCTATTCGTCAAGAAAAAAGCAAGATAAGCTAGGGAGATTGTTTCTAGAAGATTAAAAAAATAAAAAGGTTGTGGAGATGTATTCACAACCTTTTTTAATACTTATAACTTATTTTAAACAGTAAACCTAAAACAAACTAATTATCTTTGCAAAGTTTGGATTTCAAATCTAATAGCATAAATCCAAATTTAAAAGTAAGAAATGACAGGACTCGTATACAAATCTACAGGAAGTTGGTACACCGTAAAATCGGATCAAGGGGATTTTATAGAGTGTAGAATGAAAGGGAAATTTAGGATGAAAGGCATCAAAAGTACCAATCCTATTGCTGTTGGAGATATAGTGGATTATGAACTTGAAGAAACCTCGGATACTGTTACCGGTACGATTCATAAAATTCATGATAGGAAAAACTATATCGTTCGAAAATCGGTGAACTTATCCCATCAAATGCATATTATTGCATCAAATATAGACCGTGTTTTTTTATTGGTTACCATTAATAATCCTCCAACTACATTTAACTTTATAGACCGGTTTTTGGTAACTGCTGAAGCGTATGGAATTGAAACAATTTTGGTTTTCAATAAAATAGATACTTTTGATGATGCCACTTTTGATGAACAATTATACATGCAGCATGTATACCAAGAAATTGGATACCAATGTTTACGGGTTTCATCTACAGAAATGAAAGGAATTGATGCCTTAAAAGAAATGATGATTGGCAAAGTAAGTATGTTTTCAGGACATTCAGGCGTTGGGAAATCGACTTTGGTAAATGCTATGGAGCCTTCTTTGCATTTAAAAACAAAAACAATTTCCGAAGCAAGTAAACAAGGGCAGCATACAACAACTTTCGCAGAAATGTATGATTTGTCTTTTGGCGCTAAAATTATTGACACACCTGGAATCAAAGGTTTTGGTATTGTTGATATGGAAAAAGAAGAAGTAAGTGGTTACTTTCCCGAATTTTTTAAGTTGAAAGATCAGTGTAAATTCAATAATTGTTTGCACAAAGAAGAACCGCATTGCGCTATTAAAGCGGCGTTAGAAAAAGATGAAATTGCATGGTCTCGGTACAGAAGTTATCTTAAAATCTTAGAAGGTGACGATGAACATTATCGTACTGATATTCATAATGAAGACCGTATAATCAGTGATAAATCAAGAGAGTAATGATGAATTTTGAAGTCTATTAGTACTTCATAAAACAGTTAGTTTTGTATAGCAAATGACAAAATTATTATTTCAATTAAAACAGTTAAAAAAACAGCAATTATCACTATTTGCTATAATTCATAATTCAGCATTATTTTGAAAGTAGTTCTCCAAAGAGTTTCCTCAGCCTCCGTAACGATAGATGAACAAGTGGTAGCCGATATCCAAAATGGATTACTAGTTTTGGTTGGAATCGAAGATGCAGATACAACGGATGATATC
>CANEXR010000287.1 GCA_947443815.1 Flavobacteriaceae bacterium
GCTTTATCATTTGCATAATAACCGTTTTAATAAAAATCAACATTTAAGGTTACTTTTATAGCTCTGAATGTTGCTACTACCTCAAAACTATTCAATATTTTTTGAATAGTTTTTTTTGTGTTTATAATGGAATTATTTTGTGGAATCTTGACTAATATTGTTTTAATATATTCGTTCCTAATTCGGCTAATTACAGGTTCTTCTGGCCCCAAAACAGGCATATTGAGATTTTGACTCATTACTTGGTATAACCACATTGCTCCTTCTTTTAATTTATCAAAATCCCGATGTTTGAGTGTTATTTTTATAATTCTGAAATAAGGTGGATATTTATATATTTGACGGTCATACAATTGCTCATTATACATTCCTATATAATCATTGTTTGTAACTTGCTGGATTGTATTGTGATTGGGATTATAAGTTTGAATAATGACTTTTCCTTGTTTTTCAGAACGTCCTGAGCGACCAGAAACTTGTGTCATCATTTGAAAACTTCGTTCAAAAGCTCTAAAATCAGGATGGTACAACATGTTGTCCGCATTCATTATTCCAACTAAGCTCACATTGTCAAAATCCAATCCTTTGGCTAACATTTGTGTTCCTACCAATATATCAATTTCTTTATTCTTAAAACTATCAATAATTTTTTCAAAACCAAATTTACCTCTTGTAGTATCCTGATCCATTCTCCCAATTTTTGCCGAGGGAAAAATAGTTATTAATTCTTGCTCAATTTGCTCTGTTCCAAAACCTTTTGTAGTCAAATCAATGCTAGAACAACAATGACAATGTGTTGGTTTTGACATGGAGTAGCCACAATAATGACAACGCAATTGATTTTTATGTTTATGATAAGTCAAACTCACATCGCATTGCTGACATTGAGGAACATGACCACAAGTTATGCATTCGATAATAGGAGAATAACCTCTTCTATTTTGAAATAAAATAACTTGTTCCCCAAGAGATAATGCTAGTGTTATGGCAGCTATTAAGTGGTCACTAAAATGCCCCGTTATTTGTTTACGGAAGTATTTATCTTTTAAATCAACTAATTCAATAACTGGCATTTGTACGTTTCTGAAACGTTCTGAAATCGCAACTAGGCCATATTTTCCAGATTGTGTATTGAAATAGGTTTCCAAACTTGGTGTTGCAGAACCTAAAAGTACTTTTGCTTGATGCAAATGTGCTAAAACAATAACTGCATCACGGGCATGATATCTTGGCGCAGGGTCAACTTGCTTGAACGTTTGTTCATGTTCTTCATCGACAATAACAAAACCTAGATTATGAAAAGGCAAAAACAAAGCAGACCTTGCTCCTATTACTATTTGCGCTTTTTTTGCGTCTTTTAGCACTTGCTTCCAAACTTCAACGCGTTCATTATTGTTGTATTTTGAATGAAAAACCGCAACTTTATCTCCAAAATAAGCTCTTAACCGTTCTACTAATTGGGTTGTTAAAGCAATTTCTGGTAATAAATACAAAACTTGTTTTTCTGATACTAAGTATTCTTCAATTAATTTAATATAAATTTCCGTTTTCCCACTAGCAGTTACTCCGTGCAACAGACAAACTTCATTTTGGGCAAAACTTGCTTTTATTTCCTTAAAAGCGGTCTCTTGAGCTACACTTAATTCCAAAGCGGTTTCTTGAGCTTTTCCTAAAAAATTCAGTCTATCTTCTTGTATAAAATAATCCTCAAATATTTCTTTTTCGATTAATGCTTTTACAATTGCCAAAGAAGAATTAGTTGCTTCAATTAATTTTTTGATTGTGATAGGCTTCTTTTCAGAGGTGCTCAATTGAAAATAACGCATCACAATTTCCCTTTGCTTACTAGCGTTTTTTAAGGTTTCCATCAGTTCTGCTAAACCTGTATTCGATTCGTATTTTGTATGCAAACGAACATAGCGAACAAGTTTAGGTTTATACACTTCTGAGATTTCTTCCTGAAGGGTTATGATGTTTTTATCCATCAATTTTTGAAGTATGGGAACTATATTTTTTTTGTTTAAAATGGCAATAATATCTTGTACTTTCAAGGCGCTTTGTTGTTGTAATGCTTGATAAACTAAAAATTCATCATCAGAAAGCAATGTTTCATCTACAAACAAATCTTGTTTTTTAGAAATTATAGTTTCACTTTCTAACAATAAAGCACTGGGCATTGCGCTACGATATACATCACCGATACTACACATATAATAGGTAGCAATCCATTGCCAATGGGCAATTTGAATTTCGGTAACAATGGGGTTTTCATCTAGAATTTCATGAATTTCTTTGGCTTCGTATAATAAGGGTTGGTTTTGATGAATTTCGATGACCAATGCTGTGTACATTTTAGTTTTACCAAAAGGTACAGCTACACGCATTCCTTTTTTGATGTAATGGAATTCGGTTTCCGAGACCTGATAGGTAAACGTTTTGGCTAAGGAAAGGGGTAAAATTACTTCGACGAAATACATGTATGGTGTTTTGGGTTCAGGTAGCGAGTTTCAGGAACAAATTTACGATTCTATTTTAGTTTTTCACCCGATACCAATATTGAGTTCTTCCAAATAATGAAATTCCGATGTAGCCACGTACTTTGAGTTTATCTTTGGATTCTAAAGTGATGTAACATTTGTATAATTTCCCGTTTTTGGGATCTAGGATTTTTCCGGAGCTGTATTCGCTTCCTTCTTTTGTTAAACCTTTGATAACGATCATCCCTAGAATTGGTTTGTTTTTATCTTCCCCTGAACAATTGCTGCAGACTTTATTTCGGTGTTCGGCTTCGATAATTTCAAGTACTTTTCCGTAGATTTTTCCTGATTTCTCGTAGATTTCCACAATTGATTTGGCTTTTCCAGTTTCGTCATCGATGGTTTTCCATTTTCCGATAACGGTTGGTTGTTGCGCATAAAAGAGTGATGTGAAAAATAAAAATGAACTGTAAAGGATTGCGTTTTTCATAATTGGGATGTGTTTTAGCCCAGATAGTAGTGGAAATCCTTGTGTGCCGGGGTTCGGCATACAAGATTGCAACGGATAGCTGGATTAGCTCCAAAAGATTAAACTTCTTTTTTTTGTTTTAATTTATTAATTGTGGCATTCAATTCGAATCCCAAAAGTAATATCATACAATTGATCCAAATGTAAAACATCATGATTAGCAAAGTGCCTATTGAGCCGTATAATTCATTGTATTTAGAGAATTTGATTACCCATATTCCAAAAAAATAAGAGGAAATAATGATCAAAATTGTTGTAAATACAGAGCCAATACTAATGAATTTGGGTTTGTGTAACTGCTTTGTTCCATAACGCAATAATATTGAAGATGTGATTAAAATCATGAGGATAACAAATACATATCTGCCTAAAATGATTAGCGGAATTTGGTCATTTAGCACATCTTGAATCATTGTTTTTTGGATAAAAACTTCAAAGATAACTATTGTTGCTACTGTTATCAATAATAATGAGGAGAGTACTAATGACATGCCTAAGGCAACTAAATACTGACGTAAAAATCCTCTTTTGATGAGTACATGTTTTGAGGATTCGAAACCGCCGAGTATACCAGACAAGCCATTTGCCATTAAAAAAATCGATAATATAAATCCTGATGAAAGCAATCCTGAATGGCTATTATTGAGAATATCACTAATGATTTTATAGATTGCATCATAGGTATTTGGTGGTACAC
>CANEXR010000288.1 GCA_947443815.1 Flavobacteriaceae bacterium
GACACCATAATAGCAATCAAGAATCCAAAAATACCTATGAAAGCAAATGAAAACCGTAAACCAAAAGCTTCCGCAATATGACCAATTATAGGAGGGCCAATTAAAAACCCCAGAAAACTGACGCTAGTAACCGCAGTTAAGGCTTCACCAGTTGGTATAGTAGGGTGCTTGCCAGCAATACTGTAAAGAGTTGGTATTATAGTAGAAACACCTAATCCTACAAACATAAAAGCAATAGTAGCTGGAATTATATAAGGGAAAAATACAGCGGTAAACAATCCACAAGAAATCATACAACCACTGATTTGCATTACTTTTTTCCGTCCAAATTTATGAGTCAAACCATCTCCAAAAAAACGACCACTAGCCATCATAATCATAAAAGAAGTATATCCTAAAATGACAAAAGGGCCAGGAACTTTTATAATATCTTTAAAATAAACACCGCTCCAATCAAACATAACTCCTTCGCTAGCCATGCAGCAAAACCCAATTACACCAAGCCAAATTAAAGTACCATCTGGTTTTTGAAACCCTTTTTTCTTTCCGGTAACTTTGGTTTCTTTGGCCTTGATTAAGAATTTAAAATTAAAAACAACCAATACAACAACAATCAAAGCAATGATTACAAAATGGGTATAGGTAGAAAGTTTAAGCGACAAAGCTCCTAAACCAACAATGGCTCCCGTAAAACCAGCCAAACTCCACATGCCGTGAAAGGACGACATAATAGTTCGTTTGAAAAGACCTTCGGTATAAACACCTTGTGTATTAACAGCAATGTTTGTTAGGTTTGCAAAGACACCAAAGAGGAATAAACCCAAGAATAGTTGCCAAGCATTTTGTGCCAATCCTATATTGGTCAAACTAAAGGCATACATTAAAATAGCAATGAGTAGAATGCGGTGACTCCCAAAACGAGTGACTAATCTTCCTGAAAAAAACATCATGATTAATTGGCCTAAGGGAATGGCAAATAAAAGAGTTCCCAGGCTTCCCTCACTGAGATGCAAAGCGGTTTTGATGTCCGGAATTCGACTTGCCCATGTGGCAAATGACAATCCCATCCCAAAATAAAACAGCGATACTGCCCAACGAATACGTGTCAGATAAGAAGCTTTTGCGTCTTTATATGTTTTTTTATATTTTCCTTTGGCTTTAAATCTGCCAATAAAGTTTAAATCAATCAAAAGAATTGTTTTTTCAAATTTCTGGTGGTCAAAAATACAAAAAGCAATCGTTCATAATGTCTAAATGACGCATTTTCAAAAAAATACATCGTTATTGTTTATAAAATAAAGGTGTTATCGTTTTTTTAGGAATCTAAAGCGAAGGCACTAATTATAAGGCAATAATCCTCTTATCCAAACTGCTTTGAATTGCAGCTTCAATAATTTGCATTACGGCAACACCATCTTGAGCCGTTACAGGTTCTGGTTTGTTGTCAACAATAGCGTGATAAACTCCATCAAAAAAAGCATAATAATTTCCTTGAAGTGTAGGTACAGTTCCCTTAAAAATAGTTCCGTTTATTTCAGTATGTAAAAGTCCCTGATTTTTTTCTGATTCTGTTCCCCAAGAGGCTACATTAGGTTTTTTTCCTAATTTCAAATCGTCTTCTTGAACATCGCCGCGTGGTTTTAGAAAAGAACCTTTTTTACCATGAATAATAAAAGAAGGAATGGCTTCTCGAATAAAAAATCCTGCTTTCAATCGCACTCTAAAATCAGCATAATAGAGCAAAATATCAATGTAATCATCCACTAAAGAATGGGCTCTAGTCATCCGAATATCAGCAAAAACAGCTTTTGGAATACCAAATAAAAACAAGGCCTGATCAATTAAATGTGGCCCTAAATCCTTTAGAATTCCTGCTCCCGAACTAGCGGTTTCCTTGTGTTGCTTTGGACTCAAATTTGGATTGTATCGGTCAAAATGGAATTCGGCTTCTACTATTTCGCCCAAAACGCCCTCTGTAATAATTTTTTGAACCGTTTTGAAATCACTATCCCATCTTCGGTTTTGAAAAACGGATAGTTTTACTTTTTTTTCTTTGGCCAAAGCCGATAATTCCTGTGCTTGGGCAACAGTGGTGGTAAATGCTTTTTCTACAATGGCATGTTTTCCTGCTAGTATTACTTTTTTGGCATATTCATAATGGGTTTCAACAGGAGTGTTAACAACCACTAAGTCAATATCTTGTTCTAAAATTTCCTCGATTGTTGGGTAACTTTTGAGTTCTGGATAATCAGTTTGTATTAATTTTTTGCTTCGCTCCCATGAACCAAGGAGTTCAAAACCAGGGTGAACGGATAAAAAAGGCGCATGAAAGACTTTTCCGGACATGCCGTAAGAAAGTAAGGCAGTTTTTATTTTTCGCATAGTATTATTTGGGTATAAAAGATTTTGTACCATTTTCAGCAAACCGATACAATACGATTATGGCTTTCAGAATAGGGTATTAATATGCCTTCAAGAGGTTTCAAAGTTACACTATATAGGGGATATTTGGTTGCTTGTCTGTTAATTTTTGGCTCTCTCGTATTGTTTTGGCCAATCCATATTAGTCTGTAGTTCTTGTGCAAAAGCCAATCCTAGATTTGGATTCCGAAGAGATTCTCTGGCAAATAAAACCAAATCTGCTTTTTGGTCTGTCAGAATTGTTTCTGCTTGAAGCGCTTCGGTGATTAAACCAACAGCTCCTGTCAAAATGCCAACTTCTTTTTTGATTTGTGCCGCAAAAGGGACTTGATAATTAGGCCCTAACGGAATTTGTTGATGAGAAACCAATCCGCCCGAAGAGACATCGATTAAATCCACTCCTTTTTGTTTAACTATTTTAGAAAGAGACACAGACTCTTCGATGGACCAACCGCCATTTGCCCAATCTGTGGCAGATATTCGGAGGAACAAAGGCCATTGTTTTGGCCATTCTGATTGTACGGCGTCAATAACATCAAGGGTCAATCGAATTCTGTTTTCAAAGCTTCCACCGTATTCGTCAGTTCTAAAATTAGATAAAGGAGAAAGAAATTGATGTAGTAAATAACCGTGTGCTGCATGAATTTCGAGCACTTGAAATCCTGCTTTAACAGCTCTTTTGGTGGCTGATTTGAAATCGGAAATGACTTTTTCAATTCCATTTTTATCTAATGCTACAGGAGCAGCTTCATTGGCATGATATCCAACATTGCTGGGCGCAACGGTTTCCCAACCGCCATTTTTCACAGCTAATTTACTATTGCCGTTCCAAGGCGAAGAAACGCTTGCTTTGCGGCCTGCATGCGCCAGTTGAATGCCTGGTACCGCATTTTGACTAATAATAAACTGGTTAATGGCTTGCAGTTTTTCAATATGTTCGTCTTTCCAAAGGCCTAAATCTTCTGGCGAAATACGTCCTTCTGGCGAAACGGAAGTGGCTTCCTGAATAATTAAACCGGCACCACCACTGGCACGACTACCAAGATGAACCAAATGCCAATCATTAGCAAAACCATCTATAGCAGAATATTGGCACATGGGCGAAATAACAATTCTGTTTTTCAAAGTGAGGTTTTTTATAGATAGAGGAGAAAATAATTGTGTTGCCATTGTTTGAAGTTTATTTGGAATTTAAAATTAAAAAAAAATTCTGAAAAAGTAAAATTACAAGAC
>CANEXR010000289.1 GCA_947443815.1 Flavobacteriaceae bacterium
GCACATTCGAATTAAATTGAGAATTTGGATTTGCATCATTAACAGCATTAGTTACATAGGCTTGATATCCTAGCATGGCTTGTTGAGCTGTAAAACCGTTTAGTTTAGGGTATTGATTATTAGGAAGATTACTGCCTAGATAGCCATATAAATCCGAAATAGATTCTCCCGAAACGGTATTTACAAATTCTTGGGGTACTGGAGCTCCGTTGTTTCCATTATTAGAATAATATAAAAAGTATTGGTCAATGGAATTAGTAGGATTAACACCAGCAGAAAAAACAGCATTGTTGAATTTGTTTTGATTGTCATAATTTACCGCAAGTGAAAACTTCTTCCAATTACTATTTGTATTTTGATTTTTAAAAACAAAGACCCCACCTGCTTGGTTTAAGTCAAAAGAATTATTTTTTTCAGATGCTTGTGTCCCAAAATAAGTCGCATTGTTTTTAGTATTATAATTACTAAGTGTTACTGCTACTTGATTATTCGAGAAAATTGCTGAACCCGCGGGATTTACATTCAACGAAGATAAATCACCTCCAAGCGCACCAAATGCTCCTCCCATTGCTCTAAAACGAGCTGTTCCGTTCAAATTATCTTGTGCATAACGTAAAGCATCCTTAACTTCTTGGCCATATGAAACGCCAAAGGTTAAACTTGTGAATAGTAGAATTGCATATTTTTTCATGTTGAATCAAAGCTAAAGTTGTACTAATTATTAAAAAAATTGAAAATTATTTTGATTTTATCCTCTTCCACCTCTTCCGCCGCCGCCATATGATCTTCCACCACCGCCGCCACCGCCAGATGATCTACTAGAACTACTGCTTGAACTTGGAGTATAAGAAGATCTTGAAGGAGCGTAGTTTTGACTTCGGGAATTAGTATTTGTATTCGTATTCGTATTTATACGGGTACGTGTTGGATATGCATTAGTACTGTTTCGTGTTTGAAACCCATTATTTCGAGTGTTTGTATAATTAGGTCTGCTTATAGTATTTGAATTTCTTCTAAAATCAGTTTGGCTATTTCTACTAGTGTAATTTCTACTGCTGTAATTTCTGTTGCCATTACTATTGTTATAATAGTTACTACCTCTTCTGCCTGAATTATAGGAGTAATTATTGTTGTATCCATAACTTGGATATCCCCAACCATAATTTGGATATCCCCAGCCATAATAAGGATAACCCCAACCATAATAAGGATAGCCCCATGAGCCATACCAGTTGTTAAAACCAAATCCCCATCCCCAACTAGATCCATACCAGTTATTCCAACCGTTATCGTACAAAGTAACAGATACGTTTTCAGGCGAACTTCCCCATCCTGCATAACCAGAATTTGTTACTTGAATTGAATCATTTAAATTATCATAATTGCCATAATTATCAACATCAGTAAATATTTCAGTAGGTTGATTGTTGTTTTGTAGCGAATTAAAATAATCCTGATAGTGAGTATTTGAATTATTTTCAGCTACTTGCTCTACAGGTCGCGCAGTTGTACCATAAATACCATCACTTTCATAGTACGAACTATTTTGGTAAGAACCACAAGAAGTTAATACGATGCTTAAAAATCCAACGAGGGAATAAAGCGAGGTCTTTTTTGGTAAAAAAATATTAGTTTTCATATCAGTAGGATTTTTTATTGTTGCACATTACAAAAATAGTTAGTTTTGCGTAACTTTTTAGTTAAAAAAAATAAAACAAAATTTGTGCCAAACTATTCAATATGAGTAAGAACCTTACTACACGATCAGAAGATTATTCAAAATGGTATAATGAGCTTGTTGTAAAAGCTGATTTAGCCGAAAATTCAGGAGTTAGAGGCTGTATGGTAATTAAACCATACGGATATGCAATATGGGAAAAAATGCAAGCCGAACTAGATAGAATGTTTAAAGAAACGGGACATCAAAATGCTTATTTCCCTTTGTTTGTGCCTAAAAGCATGTTTGAAGCTGAGGAAAAAAATGCCGAAGGTTTTGCAAAAGAATGTGCTATCGTTACTCATTATAGATTGAAAAACGATCCTGATAAACCAGGAAAATTGATGGTGGATCCAAATGCAAAACTGGAAGAAGAATTGATTGTTCGTCCTACAAGTGAAGCAATTATTTGGTCTACTTATAAAGGATGGGTTCAATCTTATAGAGATTTGCCATTGTTGATTAATCAATGGGCTAATGTGGTTCGATGGGAAATGAGAACTAGATTGTTTTTGCGTACTGCTGAGTTTTTATGGCAGGAAGGACATACCGCACATGCAACCCGAAAAGAAGCTATAGAGGAATCAGAGAAAATGATGAATGTGTATGCTGATTTTGTTGAAAATTTCATGGCAATTCCAGTTATAAAAGGACTGAAGACTGAAACAGAGCGTTTCGCAGGAGCTGAAGAAACGTATTGTATCGAAGCTTTAATGCAAGACGGAAAGGCATTACAAGCAGGAACATCTCATTTTTTAGGGCAGAATTTTGCTAAAGCTTTTGATGTTAAATTTGCTAACGCTGAAGGGAAACAAGAACATGTTTGGGGAACTTCTTGGGGAGTTTCAACCAGATTAATGGGGGCTTTGGTAATGACTCATTCCGATGATAAAGGATTAGTGTTGCCTCCAAATTTAGCGCCAATTCAAGTTGTGATTGTTCCAATTCATAAAACAGAGCAGCAATTAGAAGAGATTTCAGCTGTTGTTGCAGGTTTGGTATCTCAATTTAAAAAGCTAAAAATCTCTGTAAAATATGATGACCGAACAACTCAGAAACCAGGATTCAAATTTGCTGAATGGGAGTTGAAAGGAGTTCCTGTCCGACTAGCTGTTGGACCAAAAGATATAGAAGATGGTACTTTTGAAGTAGCAAGAAGAGATACTTTAACAAAAGAAATTGTTTCAAAAGAGACCATTGTCACTTATATAAATGATTTGTTAGAACAAATTCAGACTGAATTATTTGAAAAAGCATTAAATTATCGTCAAACACATATTACAGAAGTGAATAGTTTCGAAGAATTTAAAACGGTTCTTGATACTAAAGGAGGTTTTGTATCAGCGCATTGGGATGGAACTTCGGCTACTGAAGAAAAGATTAAAGATTTAACAAAAGCGACCATCAGATGCATTCCTTTGGATAGAGTAGAGGAGTCGGGAAGTTGCGTTTTTACTGGGGATAACTCAGTAGGAAGAGTGCTATTTGCTAAGGCATATTAAAAAAAAATATTTTTTTTAGTACCAGCTATTGTACGTTTCAAAAATAGTTGTATTTTTGCATCCGCATTAGAGAAGCAGGGCCCGTTCGTCTATCGGTTAGGACGCATGGTTTTCATCCATGTAAGAGCGGTTCGATTCCGCTACGGGCTACAATTTTCAATTCATATTGATACAGAACTTAGGAGAATATGGTCCGTTCGTCTAGGGGTTAGGACGCCAAGATTTCGTCTTGGTAACAGGGGTTCGATTCCCTTACGGACTACAAAAAAAAATATTAAAAGATAAAAAAGCAATAAAATGGCAAATCATAAATCAGCTCTAAAAAGAATTAGAAGCAACGAAAAGAAAAGGGTGTTAAACAGATACCAACACAAAACTACTCGTAATGCAATTAAAGCGTTAAGAATTGCTACTGATA
>CANEXR010000290.1 GCA_947443815.1 Flavobacteriaceae bacterium
ATGAAAAATTGGTTTTTGAATTTAGGATGTTCAGGCAAATCCAAAGAATTAGCTTAATTTAGTATCAAGTCACTTGTTATAAGAGAACATTATGCAATGAAAAAACTACTTTAAATTTTGAATGTATTCTAAAAAATACAAAAAAAATCTCAAAATAGTTAGATTTTAAAGAAGTTAATTTTAGTTTTTCACAGACTGATATAATCAGTCAAACTAACCATAAAAAAATAATGAAAATAACATTTACTCTTTTAGTTTTTATCTTTTCTATAAATTTGTTTGGACAAACTCGCTACGAAATTATTGTCACGATGAATGAATATTCGGAAAATAAAGGAAATATTTCATACAATATAAATTTTACTGAAGAAAAACTTAATCCTGCTTTAATTAAATTGCAAAGTCTTACTTGCAAAGGTGGAGATGAACAATTATTTGATTATTTTTTGGAAATGATTTTAGATACAACAGGTTCTGCAAACGAAGTTCCTGCTGATGTACTTGCCGAAATTTTTATTTGTCGAACTGAACTTGTGGAAAATCGTTTAAACGGAAAATACAAAAATGATTTTCTAAATGAACTTTTAAAATTTGGATTTAAGAATATAACGAGCCATAATAAAATTGCAAATCAATCTGAATTAGAAAAAAGAATTAATAAGTTACAAAAATGACTTACCATTACAGCTACAACGGATTTGGAATGATTTGCTTCGCTAATTTTATTACTCGGTTGGTAAATCCTAATAAAAGGTTTAATTTAGTATCTGAATCTGATATGCTAAGTCTTTAAATTCGGATTCCTGTTTTTTGAAAAAATCAAGTATAATAAGCAGGGAATCGTTAGAGGCTATTAAAAGACTCCTGTTAGTTCCAAGTCAATAACCGTCATTAATACCAAATTAAATAAATCAAAATAAAAGATATGAAAAAATCACTCAAATTTGCTATTGTAATTTCAGTAACTATTTTAGGGAGTTGCAATCAATCATCTAAACAAAAAAATTGGACAAATTCTGCCGATACTATCTATTATGGCGGAGATATCATTACAATGGAAGGTGACAGCGCTGTTTATGCTGAAGCGGTTGCTATAAAAGACGGAAAAATAATTTTTGTTGGCAGCAAAGACGATGCAGAAAAACTACATAGTGACAGGACTACCATGAACGATTTAAAAGGTAAAACATTAGTACCTGGTTTTGTTGATGGACATATTCACTTTGCAGCATTAGGAGCACAAGCTGTAGCCGCTAATTTATTGCCTGGACCTGATGGTAGTTGTAACAGCACTGACGATATTGTTCAAACTCTAAAAGATTGGTACCGTAAAAACGGGACCGATAAAACCAAAGGCTGGATTTTTGGGATGGGCTTTGATGATGCAGCGTTGAAAGAAGGCCGCTTTCCAACAAGGGAAGACCTCGATAAAGTTTCAAAAGACATACCCGTTTGTGCCATGCATATTACAGGTCATTTTTGCTCAGTAAATAGTAAGGGATTAGAGCTCAGTAAAATCAATGCAGCAACAAAAGACCCTGCTGGTGGACTTATTCGTAGGATGCCAAATTCTAATGAACCCAATGGTGTATTGGAAGAAATGGCAGCACTTAAAGTTCTTTTTCCAATCATTACTCCAGAACCAGCACTAGTCAATTTTTATTTTGATAAGTCGCAGGAAATGGCAATAAAATATGGTTATACAACTGCCCAAGAAGGTAAGGCAATGGAAAATCATGAGCAATTGGCAAATTATGCGTTAAGTGGTAAACTCAAAATTGATGTAGTATCATACATTGATTATTCATTACCTAAATACCTACATAGCGACTGGAACAAAAAAGAATACAATCACCATTACCGTATAGGAGGTGCAAAACTTACATTGGATGGCTCTCCACAAGGGCGAACTGCATGGAGAACCATTCCTTATTTAATACCTCCTGATGGGCAGAAAAAAGATTACAAAGGTTACCCTGCCATTGCGGATGATAAAAAAGTAATGGCGGTATATGATTCTGCTTTTGCCAATAACTGGCAGATATTAACCCATGCCAATGGTGATGCCGCTATTGATCAAATGATTCGCTGTATGAAACCAATTGCTGCCAAATATGGTAATACTAACAGAAGAAATGTATTGATCCATGGGCAATACGTTCGTATGGATCAATTGGATAGTCTCAAAAAATTAGATGTAATCGCTTCACTCTTTCCAATGCACACCTTCTATTGGGGCGACTGGCATAAAAAAATTATTGGTGACTCTCTAGGAAATAAAATAAGTCCTATCAAATCCGCTTTAAATAGAGGATTGCATGTAACGAGTCATACTGATGCACCAGTAGCACTACCAAACTTAATGATGATTATGTGGACAACTGTAAACCGTGTTTCCAGAACGGGTGCGGTAATTGGTGCAGAGGAACGACTTACTCCATACGAAGCATTACAATCTATTACAATTTGGGGTGCCTATCAACATTTTGAAGACACCAAAAAAGGCAGTTTGACTGTAGGAAAATTAGGTGATATGGTAGTACTTTCTGAAAACCCTTTGAAAGTTGATCCGATGAAAATAAAAGACATCGTAGTACTTGAGACAATTAAAGAAGGAAAATCAATTTATAAAATTCCAGAAAATTAATAACGTCTATAAAACCAGCTGTTAAAAACTATTATAACTAATCTAATTAATTTGGACAATAGACTTACTAGAAATTTAATTTTGAATCTGGGAAATTGAAAAAACTAAAAAGTATGTATAAGACTAAGGTTACCCTAGTATAATACACCTAAAAGTATGGTTTAAAATTAGAGCAAACTGAAGAAAAAAATACAAAATTAACAGATGGCGAATTCTGAGCTTACAAACGAGAACTGGCAAAACAAGTTAAATAAAACCCATCCAGAATAGCGGTATGCATAAACGGTTTCCTTTTTTGTTTTAAAATAAAAACTAAATTCTATTTTTAATAACCAATCGTTTGAAACTGGATTATATGAAATTCCAAAGTAAGGAATCATAAAATAATGATACCAATTTGTCTGGGTCAGCAGTTTATCCGCGTAAGGGATTGCGGCGGTATCCTTTATTTTTTTTCTTTAAAAAAATAAAGATATAGCCAAAAGCCCGACCCCAAAACTGCAGGGTCATCAATTAAAGCTGGGTTTTTATGTTTTGGGGTTACGCCCAAATAGCCTTAAAAGTGGGAATTAGCTATTTTATATTTGGGAAAAAGCAATTTTAGTTCGTTTTTATTTAGTATGAATGTTCTTTCAATACTCTGAAATGTATCATTACCAAATAAATACATTTCAATGTTCATAGGTATTGCCACTCCATAAAAAAAGAATAAATTAGCTCCATAAAATTTACTTAAAATTATACAATGAAAAATACTGCACTAACGCACATTCATGAGAGTTTGGGAGCGAAAATGCTTCCTTTTGCCGGATACAATATGCCTATTTTATATGAAGGCGTAAATGCTGAACACGAAACGGTTCGAACTGCTGTGGGTGTTTTTGATGTATCGCACATGGGGGAATTTTTATTGACGGGTCCTAATGCATTGGCTTTGATACAAAAAGTGACTTCAAATGATGCTTCAACTTTGACTATAGG
>CANEXR010000291.1 GCA_947443815.1 Flavobacteriaceae bacterium
AAATCCCTTACATGGTTTAGAATAAAATTACTGCTTAAAAACCCATTTCTTTTTTTTTGCCCCAACCCTAAAGGGAGAAAAAAAAAACTCCATACCATTCAAAAACCACCAATCTCTTAATTTTCGGTTCCCTTTAGGGTTCGGGCAAAACGAAAATTACTACCAAAAAACCAATACTTAGCCTCTTTTTTCTCCTAACTATTCCAAATTAATCCTGTCAGGTTAAAAAAAACCTAACAGGATTTCCGTACACTTCTCACTATTCACTCCTCACTCCCTTAAATCCCTTATATGGTTTAGAATAAAATTACTGCTTAAAAATCCATTTCTTTTTTTTTGCTCCAACCCTAAAGGGAGAAAAAAAGAAACTGTAAACCATTCAAAAACTACCAATCTCTTAATTTTCGGCTCCCTTAGGGTTGAGGCAAAACGAAAATTACTACCAAAATCCGCACTCCTCACCCTTCACTTCTCACTCCTCACTCCTCACCAAAAAAAACTCCCAACAAACACCAACCAAACAAAATAGAAATAGTATTTTTATACAATAATACGATCCTATTCAAAACCTATCTTTTAAAAGCCGCACATGATAGCTCCTCTTATAAAAAAAATTGTTTTTTTAACACTACTACTAACCACCATAAATTACAGCTTTGGACAAAGCATCCTACTATCCAAAACAGCCAAAATAAGTGTTTTAACCTGTGGAACTGGAAATGAATCCTATTCTTTATTTGGTCATACTGCTATTCGAGTGGCCGACACACTGCAGCACATTGATGTTGTTTACAATTATGGCGCCTTTGATTTTGGAACCCCTAATTTTGTATTGAAATTTATAAAAGGAGATTTACAATATTTTATAGTAGCCAATTCTTATGCCGATTTCATTTACAGTTACAACTATGAAAAAAGAGCTGTTTACGAACAAGAACTCGAAATTTCCGATGTTACAAAACAACAATTATTCGACAACCTCAATAAGGCTTTACAATCAGAAGAGCGGTATTACACCTATAAATTTATCGACAAAAACTGTACCTCAATGGTTGTTGACATCATCAACAAAACAGTAAATGCAACTGTTATTTCCAAAAAAACAGACACCGAAACAACCTATAGAAGCATCTTATATCCGTATTTCGATAATCATTTTTATGAAAAATTGGGTACAAGTATCATTTTTGGAAAAAAAGTAGAGGCTTTTGGAACTAAAATATTCCTGCCCTTCGAATTGCACAAAGCATTAAAAATGGCCCGCTTTGAAAATCATCCTCTAGTAAAAAAAGAAACTACTTTATTAGCATTTGAACCCGAAACACCCCATTCTTGGTGGAACAATGCCTATACCTATTTGTGTATACTTGCTTTTATTTTGGCTATTCGAAAAAAAAGTGTCGATTTTATTTATTT
Source organism: Flavobacteriaceae bacterium (assembly GCA_947443815.1). Classification (GTDB taxonomy): domain Bacteria; phylum Bacteroidota; class Bacteroidia; order Flavobacteriales; family Flavobacteriaceae; genus Flavobacterium. The sequence continues at coordinate 1,417 of CANEXR010000291.1, forward strand.
AGCAACCTTATCGGTATTGGGTCTGTTTTTTATAGGCACAGGCTTTTATTCTTTACACAAAGAATTAGAATACAACTACAACATCTTATTGTTTAATCCTGCTTTAATGGGGGTACTGTACTTTCAGTATACCAAAAACAAAAAATGGCTGAACCACCTGCTCCATTTCAACCTATTGTGCTTAGCTGTTTATCTAATGATTTTAATCAACAAAGCCCATCTATTACTGGTACTACCAATGCTACTGACAACAGCAGTCATTTTAGTGCAATTAAGAAGAAGAAGAAGAGTGAGTAGTGAATAGTGAGAATAAACTATCTCAAAACCTAAAACCCAAAAAACCCTTAGCGTCCAAGTGTCTTTGCGGTAAACCAAAAACCCCTACTGCCCTCTATAAAACAAGACTGTAGTAATCGTTTTAAAAACAATATTCAAATCCAAATAAATACTGCGGTGTTTGATATAATACAAATCATATTGCAATTTAATCAAGCTATCCTCAATCGTTTCTCCATAAGAATAATTCACTTGTGCCCAGCCCGTAAGTCCTGGTTTAATAACATGTCGGGTTTCGTAGAAAGGCATAACAGCTGCAATTTCATTGACAAAAACAAGACGCTCGGGACGAGGCCCAATAACAGCCATATCTCCCTTTAAAATATTAATAAATTGGGGTAATTCATCAATACGGGTCTTCCGCAAAAACTTACCAAACGAGGTAACACGGGTATCATTTGTAGTAGCAAAAACAGCCCCATTGGTCTCTGCATTTTTAACCATCGTTCTAAACTTAAAAATTTGAAAAACAATTGCGTCTTTACCCACACGTTCTTGGGTATAGAACAACTTCCCTTTATTGCCTATTGCATTTCCAACTAGAATTATAGGCAACAAAATCAACACAACCAACAGCCCAACTAAAGAAACCAGGATTTCAAACAAGCGCACCGAAAACAAATACAATTTATTGCTGTTGCTTCTGCTAAAAGGGAAAAAACGATAAAAATCCCTTGACATGTATTGAATAGGAATTCGCTGGGTCTTACTTTCATACACTTGGGCATATTCTCTTATAATCTTACCCGACTCCAATAAATAAATCAATTGGTGGTACAAATCAGGGGTAATTCCCTCTGTTTTCTGAGAGGCAATCACTATTTCGGATATTCCATTTTGATTTACAAAAGCAATCAAATCATTTTTTTTGACATTTTTTACATAATGGTATTCATCATCATCATCCAATCCAGGACAATCAGAATCCACATAAGCCACAATTTTATAATGGGGATCTATATTTTCTAATCCAAGAATTAATTCCTCTACCTGTTCTTTTTCGCAAACCAAAACCGCTTTTTGAGCAAATCGATTAGAGGCTAAAAACAACACATAACTCATTCTCCATAAAAACAAAGCCCCAAATACAGTACCATAAAACACTAGCATTTGTGTTCTATTCGTAGGCAGTTGTGGCGTAAAAATGGGCGTTAATAAATAAACAAGAACAGTAGTTGATGCCGTTAAAATCGTACTCCTCAATACTTGAAACTGATTGCTGGCGACTTGAAGATTGAACATTTCAAAAATGGTTCCGAAGAAAATAAGGTAGATTGCCAAAACAATCGTCCAGTAATAATTGGCCTTAGAAATAGAAAAATAATTGAATTCCATAAATAAACCAACCAAGTACAACGCTAACAGTACCGTAAAGACATCAAAAAACCGCAGAATAATTTTTCGTTCTGAAATTTCAAAGTGAATCTTTTTTTGGTGTGGCATGCTGTTTTTTAATAATGATGTGGCAAGCTAATACTTTTGTTTGAACACTACTGCACTGCTAGGTTAAATTATTATTTTTTAAAATTCGTTTACAACCTACCTACGTAACGCAATAGCCAAATAAACATTGCAACACCAAAGATAAAACATTCCAAAATACTAAGCGGTTTCATTCAAAAGATTTTTCTTCTTGGGTACTCCCAATTGCACGTTCAGCAAGGACAAAGAATATACAAAAGCGGGAGCAGCAGTTCGCATAGCGGCATGATTGATGGTCAACAGCCAGAACAAAACAAAACACAATAAGAACATATTAAACTTGTTTTCTAAATACAAAAAGAGGGGTGTGAAAAAAAGTATTAACAAAGCTAAAACCCCCAATGAACCGTGTTCTGCCAACATTCGGGTGATTTCATCATGGGA
>CANEXR010000292.1 GCA_947443815.1 Flavobacteriaceae bacterium
AACCCACAAGAAGAAGTGGTCATAACGCCAAGTTGGAATCATCAAGAATATAAAATTAAGGCCAATAATCAGGCTAAATGGGAAATTAATATACCGACTCCAAAAGCAGGTGGCCCATATACTATTGCAATAAAAGGATACAATGAAATTGTATTAAAAAACATTTTGATTGGAGAAGTTTGGATTTGTTCGGGCCAATCCAATATGGAAATGAACGTGAGTTGGGGTATTGAAAACGGCGATGAAGTAGTAAAAAATGCTGCAAATCCGAATATCCGATTTTTTATGGTTCCAAAATTAACAGCCACATCACCTCAAAATAATTTATCCGGAAATTGGACGGAATGTACTCCTGAAACAATGAAATATTTTAGTGCTACAGGCTATTTTTTTGCCAAAAGGCTGCAAGAAGATTTGAAAAATGTGCCTATCGGTTTGATTTCATCGAATTGGGGAGGAACACCCGCAGAGATTTGGATGCCAGAAGACGTAATTCAAAACGATGCTGTTTTATTAGAAAGCGCCAAAACCAGAAAAGAGGAATCCTATGGACCAAACCAAGCAGGTCGTGCTTTTAACGCTATGATTTATCCTTTGGCAAAATTAAAAATTGCAGGTGTCATTTGGTATCAAGGCGAATCGAATGTAGGCTCACAAGTATATGACAAAACCTTTTCGGCATTAATTACTTCTTGGAGAAAATTATGGAATTATGAATTTCCATTTTATTATGTTCAGATTGCACCTTATCAATATGGGGAAAACCATTTTGGAGGTGTTGAGGTTAGAAATGCACAACGAAAAGTGTTGCAAGAAGTTCCTAATACAGGAATGGCGATGACTAGTGATATTTCTCCGATTGATGATATTCATCCAAAAGACAAAAAATCGGTTGGGATAAGATTAGCTAATTTGGCTTTGGTCAATACGTATAAAACCAATACGGATGTGGTTAATGGACCGCTTTATAAAGGAATTGCAATTGAAAAAAATAGAGTTATAGTTACTTTTAATAACGCAGAGGGTTTGTATTTTAAAACAAAAAAATCAAATCAATTTGAAATTGCTGGCGATGACAATGTCTTTTATGAGGCAGAAGCCATGATTAAAAAAAATACAGTGATTTTAAAAAATAATAAAGTAGCGCATCCTGTCAAAGTTCGTTTTGCATGGAGCAACACGGCACAATCAGAGTTGTTTAATAAAGCGAATTTACCCGCATCGTCATTTGTGAGTGAATAAATGAAAGTTATAACAGACGGTTTTGTTATTTCTCTTTCGTCGAAATGACAAAAAACTTGGCTGATAATGTTGATACCGCGTGAGGGATAGTAGTGAAAATCCTTTTCCTTTTTTCTTTAAAAAGGAAAAGATTGTAACGTATAGCCCGACCCTTTTCCTGATTTTTTTCAGGGAAAGGGTCACGCCCAAAAATAAAAAACCAAACCATAATATGAACACTAAAAAATTAATTACAGCAGGGCTTTTTACCCTAATTACCATTTTAACTATGAATGCACAGAAAAGACCTCATTTAGATACCGCAAAACCAATAGAAGAACGCATTGATTTGTTGATGAAACAAATGACATTAGCAGAAAAAGTAGGGCAAATGAACCAATATAATGGTTTTTGGGAAGTTACTGGGCCTGCGCCAAAAGGAGGAAATGCAGAATTGAAATACAAACATTTGCGTGACGGTTGGGTAGGTTCAATGCTATCTGTTCGTGGTGTGAAGGAAGTGAAAGCAGTACAAAAAATAGCAGTAGAAGAAACCCGTTTGGGAATTCCGTTGATTATTGGATTTGATGTGATTCACGGGTATAAAACCTTGAGTCCAATTCCACTGGCAGAGGCCGCAAGTTGGGATATGGAAGCGATAAAAAAATCGGCTCAAGTGGCTGCAGATGAAGCTTCGGCGGTTGGAATTAACTGGACTTTTGGGCCTAATGTAGATGTGTCGCATGATGCGCGTTGGGGTCGTGTGATGGAAGGTGCCGGTGAAGATGCGTACTTAGGGAGTAAAATAGCAATAGCTAGAGTAACTGGTTTTCAAGGAGATACAAGAGCAGACTTGTCTAAAATAAATACGATTGCTGCATGTGCCAAACATTTTGCTGCCTATGGTTTTGCCGAAGCAGGAAGGGATTATAATACGGTAGACATCAGTAATTCAAGGTTGTACAATGAAGTTTTGCCGCCATTTTACGCAGCAACACAAGCAGGAGTGCGAACGTTTATGAATTCCTTTAATATCTTGAATGGTATTCCTGCAACAGGAAATAGCTTTTTGCAAAGAGATATTTTGAAAGGAAAATGGAATTTTGATGGGTTTGTGGTTTCAGACTGGGCTTCGGTTCGTGAAATGATAGCGCATGGATTTGCTAAAGATGGTGCAGAAGCAACTCAAAAAGCAGTAAACGCGGGTTCTGATATGGATATGGAATCTCATTTGTATGTAGAAGAATTAGTAAATTTAGTGCAATCAGGTCAAGTAAAGGAGGATTTAATTGATGATGCCGTTCGTAGGATTCTGCGTGTAAAATTTGAATTAGGTCTGTTCGACAATCCGTATAAATATTGTGATGAAAAACGGGAAAAAGCAACGATTGGTAGCAAAGCCAATATTGCAGGTGTTTTGGATATGGCCAAAAAATCAATTGTATTATTAAAAAACGAGGGTAATTTACTTCCGCTGAAAAAATCAGGTCAAAAAATTGCTTTAATTGGTGCTTTGGCAAATGATAAAAACAGTCCATTGGGAAGTTGGAGAATTGCTTCGGATGATAATACGGCAGTGTCAGTTTTGGAAGGAATGCAACAGTACAAAGACAATCAATTAACATTTGAAAAGGGAGCAGATTTGACAGTTGGGAAAACCGCTTTTGTGGATGAGTTGGTTTTTAATACAACAGATAAAAGTGGGTTTGAAGCTGCCAAAAAAGTCGCTGCCAATGCAGATGTAGTGGTTATGGTTTTAGGAGAACATGGTTTTCAATCTGGAGAAGGACGTAGCAGAACCAATCTTGATTTGCCAGGAGTGCAGCAGGAATTATTAGAAGAAATTTATAAAGTGAATCCAAATATTGTTTTGGTTTTAAATAATGGAAGACCTTTAGCTTTGCCATGGGCTGCCGAACATATTCCTGCTATTGTTGAAGCTTGGCATTTAGGAACACAAACTGGAAATGCTGTAGCTCAAGTGCTATATGGAGACTACAACCCAAGTGGAAAGCTACCAATATCTTTTCCAAGAAATGTAGGTCAATGTCCAATTTATTACAATAATTATAGTACTGGAAGACCCACTAATGGCGAAGGAAACGTGTTTTGGTCTCATTATACAGATGTGGAGAAAACGCCACAATATCCGTTTGGTTTTGGATTAAGTTATACCACTTTTGAGTATAAAAACCTTAAAGTTAATAAAGCCTCTTTTGCAAAAGGGGAGTCCGTTACTGTTTCAGTTGATGTTACCAATACTGGAAATTATGACGGAAAAGAAGTCGTGCAATTGTATATTCACGATGATGCAGCGAGTTTGGCCAGACCTGTAAAAGAACTAAAAGGATTTGAGCTAATCGATTTGAAAAAAGGAGAAACGAAAAC
>CANEXR010000293.1 GCA_947443815.1 Flavobacteriaceae bacterium
AAATTACCTTTTTAGTTATTCTAAAATTGATATTATTCCTTACTTTTACTTTTCACAAAAAACAATGTTACTCATGTTAAATATGTTTCCGTTTTTATTACTCTTTATTATTGCACTCGCTATTGGTGTTTTTATTGGCAAAATACTCTTCTCTGCCCGCTTTCAATCCGAAAAAGTAAGTTTAGAAGAAAAACTGATTGCCGCCACATCACAATTCAATCAATTAAAGGAACAGCATAATAATGATAAAAGCACTTTCGAAAAACAATTAGAAACCATCCATAATGACAAAGAACTTATTCGAAATGAAAAGGATAGTCTAGCCATTCAACTTTCGAAAAAAGAAGTTGATTTTGAAAATCTTTGGGAACGCAATAAAGAACAAAAAGAAGAAGTTGAAAAATTACAGGAAAAATTCACCAAAGAATTTGAGAATCTTGCCAATAAAATATTAGACGAAAAATCAAATAAATTTACGGAACAAAACAAAGAAAATATGAAAAATATCTTGTCACCATTACAAGATAAAATTCAATTGTTCGAAAAGAAAGTCGAGGATACACACAAAGAAAGTATTGATTATCATGCAGCCTTACGCCAACAAATTTTAGGTTTAAAGGAAATGAACATTCAAATGAGCAAAGAAACCATCAACCTGACCAAGGCATTAAAAGGCGATAGTAAAATGCAAGGCAACTGGGGCGAATTAGTCCTAGAACGTGTTCTAGAAAAATCAGGTTTAGAAAAAGGTCGCGAATATGAAGTACAACAAAGCCATATTACCGAAAATGGCAATCGGGTATTTCCTGATGTAGTTATCAATCTACCTGATGGCAAAAAAATGGTGGTCGATTCGAAAGTTTCTTTAACCGCTTATGAAAAATATACGAATGAAGAAGATGATCTTTTGAAAATAGGGTATTTAAAAGAACATGTCAATTCCATAAAGCGCCATGTGGAGCAATTAGGCGATAAAAATTATCAGGATTTATACCAAATAGAAAGCCCTGATTTTGTATTGCTTTTTATCCCAATAGAACCTGCATTTGCCATCGCACTCAATGAAGACACCGCTTTATACAACAAAGCTTTTGAAAAAAATATTGTAATTGTAACTCCTTCAACATTATTAGCTACTTTACGAACTATTGATAGCATGTGGGCCAATCAAAAACAACAGGAAAATGCCTTTGAAATTGCAAGACAAGCTGGTGCTTTATACGATAAATTTGAAGGCTTTGTAGCCGATTTAATCAAAATTGGTAAAAAAATAGACGAAAGTAAAACCGAGTACACTGGTGCCATGAATAAATTGGTAGAAGGAAAAGGAAACTTAATCGTGAGCGTTGAAAAATTAAAAAAAATGGGCGCTAAAGCCAAAAAAGCACTTCCTGAAAACATCCTAAACAGAGCTGAAAAAGACGAAAATAAATTATTAAACTAAACCACAATGAAACGAATTTTAGGAATTATCACTGCCATTATTGCATTGGGACTTATTTGTTATTTTGCCTTTATCTATTATGTTCCCTACAGTGAAGGGATTCGTTCTGGCGAATTAATCAAACTAAGTCATAAAGGAGTAATTCTAAAAACTTGGGAAGGAGAATTGAGCCAAGGAATTTCTGGCGCACAAATCTTTAGTTTTTCTGTTTTAGATGCTGATGAAAAAGTAATTGAAGATTTAAAAGGCTTACAAGGACAGTACGTAAAACTAACCTATGTTGAAAAATACAAAACTTTTTCATGGTGGGGAGAAACTAGGTATTTCATCAAAACGGTACAGAAAGAAACCTCACCATTTAAAATACAATAGGAATGGATACGACTTTCAAAACCGTTGCTTCTTCTTATATCAGTATTTCAGAATTAATGCTGCCTTCGCACACTAATTTTAGTGGCAAAATTCACGGAGGATACATTCTGTCTTTGCTAGATCAAATTGCCTTTGCCTGTGCTTCTAAATTTTCGGGAAACTATTGTGTTACAGCTTCAGTAGATACGGTCAATTTTTTGAATCCAATTGAAGTTGGTGAATTGGTAACCATGAAAGCAAGTGTCAATTATGTGGGCAAAAGTTCTATGATTATTGGTATTCGTGTTGAAGCCGAAAATATTCAAACTGGCGTTATTAAACACTGTAATTCGTCGTATTTTACAATGGTAGCCAAAGACAAAAACGGAAAAAGTGTGACCGTTCCTGGTCTAATTATTTCTAATCTCGAAGAAATAAAAAGATTTAGCAATTGCATCAAACAAATCGATTTGAAAAAGGAGAGAGAACTTCATGAAGTAAAATTCAATCATAGCGCCACAGAAAATCTAGCACGATTTGATCACTACAATGTCAAACTAGAATTGAAATAATTTTCACTAGAAGATAATTATAAAGTTCTATTCAAAAAAAAGGACAAAAATAAAAGAATAGTTGCTTTTTTTTAAAAAAAATATCTTAAAAATTTAAATAAAATGCGTAACTTTAAGTAACCCCAATTCATACTTCGCTATGAAAAAAATTACGCTAATAGTATTTATAATCATTAGTTACACAAGCCCTGCTCAACAAAAAATGATAACACATGCTGGCATCATTAATTTTGAAGCATCCATCCCTTTTTTTGAAGAAGTTAAGGCTACAAATAATCAAATTTTTTGCACTTTAGAACCTAAAATAAGCGAATTGAATTGCGTAGTCGCCATCAAACAATTTCAGTTTAAACGTGCCCTTATGCAAACGCATTTTAATGAAAATTATATGGAAAGCGCTAAATATGCAAGAGCAACTTTTAAAGGGAAAATAGAAAAATTAGATATAAAAAACATGGACACCATTGCTAAAGAATACCAAATAAAAGGAAAAATAGTGCTCCATGGACAAGCCAAAAAAATCAATGTAAAAGCACAAATCCGAAAAACAGTGGACGGAATTGAAATCATCACTAATTTTGATTTAAATACAGATGATTTTAAAATTGAAATTCCTTTTATTGTTAGCAATAAAATTTCCAAAACGGTCAATACACAACTCAAATGTGTTTTACAATAATACTATTTTGATAAACAATTTCGCAAAGCTTCTTCTAAATTTTTATATTGAAAATGGAAATTAGTACTTTCTATTTTTTTGGAAGACACCCGTCTTCCTGTCAACACAATTTTAGCCATTTCACCCATAATGAGTTTTAATACAAAAGCAGGAACATTAGGCAACCAGATGGTATATCCGAAAATTTTGGCAAGCGTTTTTGAAAAAATAGCATTTGTTGTACCATCATTCACTGCAGCATTATAAGGACCATTCATAGTATCATTTGTTATGGCTTCTAAATAAATAGCGCACAAATCCTCCACATGTATCCAAGGCATATATTGATGACCTGAACCTAACGCAGAACCCAATCTGTACTTAAAAACTGGTACTAACTTACTCAACAATCCGTCCTCTTTACCTACTACTAAACCTGTTCTGATTTTTACGGTACGAATGTGTCTATTTTCAATAAAATCTAGAGCGTTTTCCCATTTTTGACAAGTAACACCCAGGAAATCATACCCTAATGCAGTTTCTTCGGTACAAATTTCTGGCCCGTTTACAGCGCCATAAATCC
>CANEXR010000294.1 GCA_947443815.1 Flavobacteriaceae bacterium
TCCTGAATATAAAAAGAATTTGGTTTGGTGTTTTTTGAACATGAATCGGAAGAAATCACGCCAAAGCAATTCAAAGACCAACCAATAAGTTGATTCATTTGCGCCAAATTGCAATTCGTATTTTTTAATTTCATTATAAATAAATCTTGGAGAAATGCAACCTAAAGCCAACCAAGCCGAAAATTTAGAGGAGTAATCTTCGCCAACCATTCCGTTTCTAGTTTCTTTATAAATAGAAATATTTTTTGTTTCAAAAAAATAATGATTCAATCTATTGATTGCTTCTGTTTCTCCTCCTTTAAAATGCATTGCGGCACGAGAATCAATTTTAGAAAAATCTAAATTTAAATCTTTCAATGTTGGTAAATTTAAAGCTGGAATTGAGGGCGAATTTATATTTTCTGGTTTCTTAAAAACAGTTCTAACTGTTGCATCTTGTTCGATTTTCTTTCTAAAATTGGTAAAAACGTCTGGAATGTTTTTGATAGAAAATGGCAAGTCTTCAGCATGATATAAAGTACTAGTGCTAAAAGTTTCGAGCTCACATCGCAATTTAAATAATTCGTCTTGAACCAGTTTTTCGGTTTGTTTTTCTTCAAAAGCGACTTCTCGTTTGGTAAATACTTTCTGAGCTTTATATTTTTGTGCAATTTTCGGAATTTCAATTTCTGGTTTCCCTTTTACAATTACTAATCCAGAACCAAGATTTCGTAAACTTGTATCTAAAGCTTGTAATGATTCCAAAAGAAACTGTGTTCTAAAATTACCCGTTTTTTTAAAACCATATTTAGTAGTTTCAAAATGAGAATTATCAAAACAGTACACAGGGATTATTTGTTCGCTTTGTAAAACAGCTTTAATAAGTGTTTCGTTGTCAGATAACCGTAAATCAGTTTTAAACCAAACTATTGCCGTTTTCATATTTTTTTGTTTTTTTACAGATTTCATAGATTAAAAAATCTATAATTTTTTTTAAATCTGTGGTCAATAAATTTATAATTCATTACTATTTTTCAAATAATAATCAGCTTGTGATAATAATGCTGCTTTGTGTTCTGGCTTCATTTTTCGCCATACATTGTACATCATTCCAATTCGAGGATTCTGTCCAAGTTTGTCTTCGTTTTTATCATAAAAATTCCAATATAAACTATTGAATGGACACGCTTTTTCACCTGTTTTTATTGATTTTTTGTAAAAACAGCTTCCACAATAATGACTCATTTTGTCAATATAACTTGCTGAACTTACATACGGTTTCGTACCTACAATACCACCATCAGCAAACTGGCTCATACCACGAGTGTTCGTGATTTCGACCCATTCGATAGCATCAATGTAAATTCCGAGATACCACGCATCAACTTCATCGGGATGAATTCCTGCCAAAAGCGCAAAATTTCCGGTAATCATTAATCGTTGTATGTGATGTGCATAAGCAAAATCTAACGATTGATTAATGGCGTGTTTTAAGCAATTCATTTTTGTTTTTCCCGTCCAAAACCATTCGGGTAATTTATTTTGATTGTCGAAATAATTCATAGATGCATAATCGGGCATTTTATTCCAATAAATGCCTCGCATATATTCGCGCCAACCAATTATTTGCCGAACAAAACCTTCCAATTGGTTGTATTCTATTTCGTTAGTGCGGCTTTCCCATTCTCGAATGGCTCGATTGATAACTTCGAGAGGCGAAATCATTTTTGTATTCAACGAAAAAGAAAGTCGAGAATGATACATGGACCACACATTAGGTGTCATTGCATCTTGATAACTTCCAAAAAGAGCCAAGCATTCTGTAGTAAAAAAATCTAATAATTCTAATGATTGCTTTCTATTTATGGGCCAGACAAAATTTTTATCATCAATTTTTCCAATTGTTTTTATATCGGTTTTTTGAATTTCTAAAACAATTTCAGAAACACAATTGTTGAAAACTAAAGGAGGAGTAGGGCTATGATTTTTGGGTAATTTTTTTCTGTTTTCACCATCATAATTCCATTTCCCTGTCAAGGGTTTTTCTCCTTGCATTAAAATAGCATGTTTTTTTCGCATCATGTGATAGAAACTTTCCATCAAAAATGTTTTTTTACCTTTGAAAAAATTGCCCAATTCTTCTCGAGTGCTCAAAAAATGTTCTGAGTCGACAACTGAAGTTGAAATAGGAAGTGTTTTGCAAAAGTTTTTTAGCAATTCGTCCAGTCGATATTCGTCAGGTAATTGGTATTCGAAATGGGTGAAGTGCTCTCTTTCTATTAGTTGTTGAATGTTTTTATCGAAAGATTGTAAATTGTCTTCATTATTCAAATAAAAATAAATAACGGGATGTTTTTTTGATTTTAAATCTTTGGCAAATTCCTGCATTGCCGAAAAAAAACCTACAATTTTTTGAATATGATGTTTGGTATAATCGGTTTCGGAGCGAATTTCCATTAATACATATGTAACAGAATTATCAATGGTTTGAAACCAAGAATGATTGCTGTTTAGTTGATCACCAAGTATTAATCGTAAGGTTTTTGACATTTTATTTCTTTTTTATTAAAGATTAGAATGGCTTAAAGATTAAATAAAATCTGTGATGATTTTTTTAATCTGTGGGTCAAATTTTATTACTTATTCATTCTACATTTATCACTACAATATTTCACTTCGTTCCAAACTTTTTCCCGTTTTTTGCGCCATGTAAGGGGTCTTTGGCAAACCAAACAAATTTTATTGGGTAGGTTTTGCTTTTTTATTCCTTGCATTTTTGGATTTATTTGGTATTCTTTTTTTAATATTGTGATTGTATAAAAATATAATAGTTTGATATGCCATTATATTTTACATTCCTGCTCCGATTCAATGATGAATGTAATCAAGAAAACGAGTTGTCTTTTTGATTTACGAGTATCCCTTTTTTATCGCTATTTAGCTTGAAAGTACCATTATACAAATGATAAATTTCTCCAATAAAGGGTTCAAATGAAAATTTCGCATTGTATTATGCATTATGATTCCATTGGTATTCTTCAATGAATTTTAGGTATTACAATTTGAGGTCATTAAACTTGTTTTCAAATTCTTAATTCACATTGTGTATCCTCTACTTTTCCAAGTAATAACATCATCAATTTTAATTATAGGCGCACCAATATTTGTTGAATAATGCAATTAAGATTTCGTTCTACCCAATTTCTAAAGAAAATACGATATTTAAGGTTTTTCTTTTTCTATTTTTTAGGGTTAAAAATTTCATAAGCTTTTGGACATTTTAGTGTTACAAATAGCTCTTTGTTTTTTTTATTTGAATTTGTCAATTTCTTCTATACGTTTGGCATTATGTTTTTGTTTTACAATTTTTTAGTCGCTTGTTTTGTGACTTTTATTTTAGGGCCTAATTTTTTTAAAAACTTTTGCATCGGCTTCAGTAATATCAAAATAAAATTTAAGGAATTAAAAAGGTTCAATTTTCCTAATCCATTTTGATAACGCTGTCAATATAACATTGTCCAATTTTTTTTTGAGAAATAAAAATAAAGTGTTTAACAAAAAAATAATTATGTTAAACAAAATTAAATAATTTAATTTGAATTCTTGTTATATGTTAGCAATAA
>CANEXR010000295.1 GCA_947443815.1 Flavobacteriaceae bacterium
AACGCCTTTTTTTGGTAAAAAAAACAAGCACCAATACCACCTATTATCATACATGAAAATCGAGTATAATAAACCAATGAAAGCAGTGTTGCGGGAGCATTCATTATTTTCAAGAAAAATTTTAAACCTACAAAAAGGAAACAAAGACCAATCAGAAAAAAATTAATTTTTTTTATATGTTTAAGAATAAATGGCCAAAAAGCATAAAATTGTTCTTCGACACCCAATGACCAATAATGACTTAATAAAGGGATGGTATGAATTGCTCCCCCTGCACTACCAATGGCCCAAGGAATATTAGGCAGCATCAATATATAATACCACAAATTGGATGCGACACTAAACTTCATTACTAAAAGAACTATTAAAATAAAGAAAAAATAAAGAGGCCAAATCCTTAAAATACGTCTCATGTAAAAATTTTTGACAGCTATCGTTTTTGTTTTTTCCTTTTCTTTCAGCAACAAATACGTAATCAAAAAACCACTCAATGTAAAGAAAATAGTAACTCCGTAAATACCAAAAGAGTTGAACATTCCGGAACTTTTTAAACCATACGCATTCAGTTCTTGAAAAACATGACACAAAATCACACTCAAAGCAGCAATGGCCCGCAACCCATTTAATCCTGGTAAATATATTTTTTGATTCACTACAGAGTCTTTTTTTGAACCAATTCTAAATACAGCTTCTCCACATCTTTAACATAACGTTCTTCGGTGTAATTAAGCATGGCTTTGTCAAAACCATTATTCCCAAACAATGCTCTCAAATCAGAATCGAGGCATAAGATTGCTAGTTTTTCTGCAATGGATTTCACATCGAAGGTATCAACTAAAAACCCAGTCTTATTTTCAGTGACAATATATTGCATACCTCCCACTCTTGTGGCTACAACTGGCAATTTATGAAACATGGCTTCCGCTAAAACCAATCCAAATGCCTCATAAGCAGATACTAAGCAAAAAATATCGAAAACAGCATAATAATCTGAAATTTCATTTTGATACCCTGCAAAAATAACATGCTCTTGAATTTGAAGCTCGGTAACTAGTTGCATATAACTCACTTTTTGATGGCCATCCCCCACTAAAATAAGTTTTACTTTGTGTTGTTTTTTGATAAGAATAGCAAATGCTCGAATTAAATCGGAAAATCTTTTGTGCGAATCTGAAGACATTCGACCTACAGAACCAATTACAATTTCATCTGGACTTATCTGATATTTTTCTTTTAAGTTTTCTACAACCGATTTTGGTGTTTTTTCAGGTATGGCAACACCATTAGTAATCAAAAGAATTTTATCCGAAGGCAATTGCAATTTATTTTTGAGATAATCTGTCGCAGCGGGTGACACTCCAACTACTTTGTCCGCAGTAAAACTCAACAGTTTCATCAGTAAATTACCTTTCCATTTTCGGTTTTGAGGATCAGAAGTTTCCTCGAGTATAATTATAGGAATGCGCTTCAAAAAGCCATTGATAGCCGCCATCGTTACCCCCTCAAAAACAGCTCCATGTATAATATGAGGTTGGAATTCATCAATAATTTTCATTACTTTTTGATGCTGTTTGTAATCCAAAAAAGAATTCAAATCTCCAATAGCAATAACCTCAACTCCTTGTTTACGAATTGCATCAGGAAAAGGACCAACAACATTAGTACAAATTATTTTCAATTCAAATTTAGATTGGTCCAATAATTTAGCCATTGATAATCGCCTGCGTTCTACGCCTCCCGAACCCATTGTATCTATTATGTTTAAAACTCTAATCATATTTTTTTTGATAAAGATTTTCTAAATTTTCAACGTATTTTCTAACCGTAAACCGATTTTCAACTGTCATTTGTGCCTGTTTTGCTATTTTTTGAAGAGCGACATAAGGAGTTGCAATAAGAGCATTCAACTGTTCAATTAATTCAGCTTCTTGCATTGGATCAAATAACCAACCCGTTTCATTATGGGTAATATATTCAGGAATCCCACCAATATTGGAACACAAACAAGGTAGTTCTTGTTGCATCGCCTCTACCACAGCAATGCCAAATCCTTCTGAAAGTGAAGGAAGTACAAAAAGATGTGATGCAGCCAAATACTTTTCTGGATTAGAAACAAAACCTGTAAGAACAACTCTATCTTGAAGTTTCAAAATAGTTATTAATTGCTCCAAATATTTTTTTTGGGAGCCATCACCAACCAAAATCAATTGACAGCTAGTGTTTTCAATCTGTGAAAATGCTTTAATCAAAAGGGCTTGATTTTTTACTTTTTCAAAACGCCCGACGGTAATAATTGTAAATTCCTTGGGCAACTTTTTCGGTATCGGCATTACAGAACTCACTGGATTATAAAGGACCACCCCTTTTTCGGGTGTGATTTCATTGGTAGCGACTAAAAAGTCTCTCACTGCTTTTGAAACACAAATAACTTTATACGTGAATTTATAAATAATTTTAAAAATCAATTGGGCTTTAAAACTATGATTGGGAAAACCAATTTCTTCACCAATAATCATTTTGACACCCGCTAATTTTGCTGCTATAATGCCGTGAAAATTGGCTTCGGCTGCTGCGGTATGAACCACATCTGGTTTTATTTTTTTAAACCATTTATACAGTACCCAAACATTTTTTAAATTAGAAATTTTAGGATTTTGATTAAAAACCACTACTTCAAACCCCTTTTCCCGAATCCTTTGCTCCGCATCTCCTCCATGTCCGATGGCAGCAAAAATATATTCGTTTTGCAACAGCTGAGAGTCCGTTTCAGCAAATGAAATGTATTGGCGCTCTTGCCCGCCAAAATCCAATAAAGTGGTCAGTCGTACTATTTTCATATTAACTAAGAATATATCGAATTACAAATTTCATGTAGCATCGAATCAAAGTTTTCCATGAATTGGAATACATCAATTTAGTACCAACTTCCAAAGGCAAGGCATAGACGAAACGCAATAAAAAGAATTGATATTCCTTTTTTTGAAGTATTGCTTTTGCTTGCAAATGAGATTCAGAAGCATAATAATAGGGATATAAATTAAAGAGCACATAAATACTGACAAACCGATTGAAACTGCTGTTGGTACTCTCTTTTAACAAATTACGATACAATTCATTTATGGTACCTACCAATGTATTTTGAATAGGAACTTTGATGTTTGTAGCCTGATGTACATCTTCATCTGAATAATATACCAACGTGTTTTTGATGTAAAAAGCATTGCCTCCACTATGTACCGCTCGAATCCAAACATCGATATCTTCTCCTTTTTTTAAATCACTATTAAATCCTTGGTTTTGGTTAAAAAAATCGGATCGAATAATCGTTGATGAAGACGAAAAACGAGTATTCCTAAGTGCCGATTTAAAATAATTTTCAAATTTAAAATAGTCCAATTCACCTGAATTCAAGGCTAAAAAATGCTTGTTTCTAGAATAATGTGTCCCAATTATTTTTATATTATTTTCGACATCTATCACTTTTTCTATTTGTTCCAGAAATTGATTGTGCCAACAATCGTCTGCATCCAGAAAAGCGATAAAAGGATATTTTGCTTTTTCAATTCCCGCATTCCTTGCC
>CANEXR010000296.1 GCA_947443815.1 Flavobacteriaceae bacterium
ATGAAAATCAAATTCCATTGACCTACGATTTGTTCAAAAATGACGCTTTAATTTTTAAAACATTACAATCTAATTCTTTAACCATTTTAGAAAACTCTAATCCTTTATTAAAAGTTTCGTTCGAAGATTTTCCAAGTTTAGGGATTTGGACAAAAATGAATGCACCATTTCTTTGTATTGAACCATGGTTTGGCTATTCGGATACGGAAGAAAGCAACGGAAATCTTTTTGAGAAAGAAGGTATTCAACTTTTAGAAGAAAATAAAAATTTTCATTCAAAATTTCAGATTGAGATACTTTAAATATAAAAAACTATGCTAACTCTTAATTTTAATCCGTTTCCCATTCTTGAAACCGAAAGACTTTTTTTAAGAAGACTTGCTATTACTGATGTGAACGAAATTTTGATTTTACGTTCTGATCCTGAAACTATGAAATTCATCCCGAGACCTTTAGTAAAAACAATCGAGGATGCATTGGAACATATTGCTATAATTGATGGAAGAATAGCAACTAATGAAGGTATCAATTGGGCTATTACTTTAAAGGGAAGTTCAAAATTAATTGGAATTATAGGTCATTATAAAATTATGCCCGAACATTATCGTGCCGAAATTGGATATATGATATTAGCTGAATACAATGGAAAAGGAATTGTTACCGAAGCTATAAAAGAAGTGGTGAAATTTGGTTTTGAAGTTATGCGATTGCATTCAATTGAAGCCGTTATTGATCCTGAAAATTATGCTTCTGCTAAAGTCTTAGAAAAAAATGAGTTTGTAAAAGAAGCTCATTTTAAAGAAAACTTTTTTTATGAAGGGCGTTTTTTAGATAGCATAATCTATTCTAAATTAAACAAACAATAATTTTAAAAAGGTTTAAATGGGCTAAAAAGTCATTTAATACCAATCTATTATTTTATATTTGCCCAAAAGATGTTCACAAAACATAGACACCTATTTCATGAAAAAAGCACTTTCGATTTTTTTACTTTTATTATCAATATACTCAAACGGACAAACTTATTTAAAAGTTAATGCATTTACTACTTTGTTAACACTCCCAAATGTTGGTATCGAAACTAGCATTGGTAACAAATCAACTTTTCAATTTGACATTTTAGCTTCTCCATGGAAATCGATAAATGGAAAACCAAGACAATTCTATACTTTCATTCCTGAATACAGGTATCATTTTCATGAAAAAGACAATGGTTTTTACATAGGTGGACATATCGGAGCTACGGTATTTAACTTTCAGAAATGGAACTATATCAATACCAATAATTATCAAAAAGGATTTGGATATGTTGTGGGTGTTACCATTGGCTACCAAACCAAAATCAATGATAAATTTATGTTGGATTGTTTTTTAGGAGGAGGATCACAACAAGGTTTTTACAAGGGATATTACCTAAGCACAGGAGAGCGTTATGATAAAGCCAAGGATTATAACAAAAGTGGTGAGTGGTTGCCTTACAGAGGAGGAGTAATGGTTTCGTATCGATTGAATTAATTTATGTTGTCAAATTTAGAAATTGTTTTAACATACAAATCTTCTACTTTTTTTCTTGCCCAATCCGTTTTTCTTAAAAATGTCAAACTAGACTTAACCGTTGGATTTTCGTTAAAACATTTAATTTTAATTAGTTCCCCTAAGGTGTCAAATCCGTAATGATCAACTAATTGTTGTACTATTTTTTGAAGCGTAATTCCGTGAAGTGGGTCCTTAGATTTTAAATTTTCCATACTGCAAATTTAAACCTAATTTATAAAATTTATTGCGCTTTCATTGAATTGTTCATACATTTGTCAATCTATGCTTAAAACTGTCAACATACTCAACAAAAGAGCCCGATTCGATTATGAAATAATTGAAACCTATACTGCAGGAATTGTTTTGGCAGGTACAGAAATTAAATCTATTCGTTTAGGCAAAGCTAATATTACAGAAAGTTTTTGTGAATTTAGTAATAATGAACTTTTTGCTATTAATACTTATATAGAAGAATATCTTTTTGGGAATCAATTCAACCATAAAGCAAGAAGCGAAAGAAAGCTTTTATTGAACAAAAGAGAATTAAAAAGTTTGGCCCGAAGCGTACAGGCTAAAGGACTAACTATCATCCCTTTAAAATTATTTACCAACGAAAAAGGAATGGCAAAACTTCAAATTGGACTTTGCAAAGGAAAAAAAACTTACGATAAAAGAGAATCGCTGAAAGAACAAGATACCAAACGAGATCTGGACAGAATAAAAAAATCTTTTTAATTACTGTAAATTAAAAGGTATTACAAAAAACTCTCAATATTTATTGTTATTTTTACTACATTATTTTCTATAAATTATAAAATTATGAAGAAATTTTTTATTGTCCTATCTTGTATTTCTCTTTTTAGCTGTGGTAGTAATACATCGATTGTAAACAGCTGGAGAGATCCTGATACTACCATTGCAAAAGAGCATTTTGAAAAAGTACTAGTTGTTGCTTTAGTAAAAGATGAAGCTACAAGAAGAACAACCGAAAATAGAATTGCTTCCAGCGATCCAATATTCAAGAGTTCTTATGCTTATTTAAATGGTACAAATTTAAATCTTACTCAAGAACAAAAGCTAAAAATCCTAAATGATGAAAATTTTGACGGCGTTGTAACCATGCGTTTGGTAAGCACTGAAAAAGAAACAAACTATGTTCCTGGAACAAATACATCACTTTATTATGGTGGTATGGGTGGAATGTATGGCGGAATGTATGGATATGGTTTTGGAAATTGGTACGGTATGTATTCACCAAACTTTTATGATCCAGGATATTACAGAGAAACTACCTATTATATGGTTGAAACAAATATATTTTCATTGAAACAAAACAAATTAATCTGGACAGGAACTACAAAATCTTCTTATGTTACAGATTTAGGACAAACCGTTGATGAAATAATGAGATCTGTAGTTGAACAAATGAGAAAAGATGGTTCTCTAGCTCCTAAAAAATAAATTAATCTAAAACAATACTTTTTTTTTGAGTATTGTTTTTTTTTATTTAGAAATAATGACTAAATTTGTCATGACAATTAAAATTTATAAACTGATGAAAACCCTATTGAAAAATGCAAGAGAACAAAAAGGGCTAAAAACTCGAGAAGTAGCGCAATCGCTTGGAATTGACCAAGCACTAATAAGCAAATTTGAAAGTGGCACTAGAAAACCTACCAAAGATCAAATTATAAAATTAGCATCCTTATTAAAAATTGATTTAGAAACAATATTAGTTTCTTGGCTTAAAGAGAAAATTCTTTATGAAATTGGAAATGATGAATTTGCCTTAAAAGCATTGATGGTTGCTGAGCAAGAAATCAAATACAATACCTCTTTTAAAAACACAAAAATATCTAGTTCATTACAAAGACTTTTGACAGAAATAGATGCTTTGAAGGCAAGACTTGATACTTTTAGACAATATGACAGTTATAGAATTGCTCAAGCATTAGAATTAGAATATACTTTTGAAAGCAATCGAATAGAGGGAAACACAATG
>CANEXR010000297.1 GCA_947443815.1 Flavobacteriaceae bacterium
ACACTAGCTTTTATTTTTTTTGAAAAAGAATAAGGTTCTCTGCCCATTTTTGATAGAAACCAATTCACAAAACGATTCATAACAATTAAATAATCGTATCCTAAACCACCTAATTTAGCAATCCATTTGGAATGTTGTACAGAAGCATCAAAAACATCACCATGAAAAATCCAGGCTTTTTTATCATCTAAATTTAAAACTAGTTTATCTACCAATGCAAAATTTCCCATACTCATTTCGCTAAATTTTCTTAACATTTCGTCATGATTACCAGTTATGTAGTAGACTTTAGTTCCTTTGGATGCTAATCCGACAATTTTTTGGATTACTTTTAAATGACTTTTTGGGAAGTAAGATTTTCGGAATTGCCAAATATCGATAATATCTCCATTTAAGACTAAAATTTTAGGTTTTATAGAAGCTAAATAATTATTAAGTTCTTTGGCGTGACTGCCATAAGTGCCAAGGTGGACATCTGAAATCACGACCAACTCTACTTTTCTTTTTTTCAATGTAAATTAATTTGAAGTTTTACAAATTAACAGCTTCAATGTGAATTGAATTTAAAATTCAGGTTAAGAAATTAATTTAAATGCTAATTATAACAAGATAATAGCTAGCATCCTTTAAACTTTAAACCTTTAAATTTTTGAACTTTAAACTAAAATGGTACTTTTGTTCAAAACTAATTATAATGGCAGGAAATAGCTACGGAACACTATTTAGAATAACCACTTTTGGAGAATCACATGGAGAAGCTTTAGGCGGAATAATTGATGGTTGTCCTTCAGGAATAACACTAGACTTAGAGGCAGTTCAATTTGAAATGTCAAGAAGAAAGCCAGGGCAATCGGCTATAGTAACACAAAGAAAAGAACCAGACGATGTGCAATTTTTATCTGGAATTTTTGAAGGAAAAACTACAGGAACCCCTATTGGTTTTATAATACCGAATACCAATCAAAAATCGGATGATTACTCGCATATAAAAGACAATTTCAGACCTAGTCATGCTGATTATGTGTATGATAAGAAATATGGTGTACGTGATTATCGAGGTGGAGGAAGAAGTTCAGCCAGAGAAACAGCCAGTAGAGTAGTTGCAGGAGCAGTTGCTAAACAAATGTTGTCAGAAATTAAGATTAATGCCTATGTTTCATCTGTTGGGCCTATTTATTTAGAAAAACCCTATCAAGAATTAGATTTTTCTAAGATTGAAAATAATCCGGTGCGTTGTCCTGATGAAGCATCGGCAATTATTATGGAAGAATACATTCGTGATATACGCAAACAGGGAGATACTGTTGGAGGTACAGTGACTTGTGTTATTCAAAATGTGCCAATAGGATTAGGAGAACCTGTTTTTGATAAACTTCATGCAGAATTGGGTAAAGCAATGCTTTCTATCAATGCGGTAAAAGGATTTGAATTTGGAAGCGGTTTTGAGGGTTCAAAAATGAAAGGAAGTGAGCACAATGATTTATATAATCCTGATGGGTCAACGAAAACAAATCTTTCTGGAGGAATTCAAGGTGGGATAAGTAATGGAATGGATATTTATTTTCGGGTAGCATTTAAACCAGTAGCTACTATTATGCAAAAACAAGAGTCATTAGATAATAAAGGTAATATTACTGAAATGACAGGTAAAGGGCGTCATGATCCTTGTGTTGTTCCCCGAGCTGTACCAATTGTAGAAGCCATGGCAGCAATAGTTTTGGCAGATTTTTATTTAATTAACAAAACTTACAATCCTAATTTTTAAGAGTATTCAGCTCTTGGAAATTAGGATTTCCTGATTTTAGACTTTATTTTCTGGATTTTGAATTAATACGCAATCGATATCGTATATTTAATCTTTTTTAAACCTAAACTAAATTTTATGCAAACAACATCAACAAAGAAGGCTACTTTTTTTTCGGGCTTAACCGGACAGATTTTAATTGCAATGGTATTAGGAGCAATTTTAGGAATTGTAATTCATAATTTCATTTCAGTAGAAGACGCTCAAGTTTTTAGTAGTAAAATAAAAATGTTGGCTACCATTTTTATTCGATTGGTTCAAATGATTATTTCGCCTTTAGTTTTTACTACTCTTGTTGTAGGAATAGCAAAATTAGGTGATATTAAAGCTGTTGGTAGAATTGGAGGAAAAGCTTTAGGATGGTTTTTTACAGCTTCATTTATATCATTGTTATTAGGAATGTTTTTTGTTAATGTATTGAAACCTGGTGTAGGCCTAAATTTATCTCATGTAGACTTAACAGCTGCTGCAGAAGTTACGGCTAAAACACAAAGTATCTCTTTTGAAAATTTTATTGAGCATATTGTACCTAAAAGTATTTTTGAAGCAATGGCTACAAATGAAATTTTACAGATTGTAATCTTTTCTATTTTCTTTGGATTGGCTGCAGCATCTTTAGGCGATTATGTGAAGCCAGTAATTAATGCTTTGGATAAAACATCACATATTGTTCTTAAAATGGTGAACTATGTCATGAAATTTGCACCAATTGGAGTTTTTGGAGCAATTGCGGGAGTATTTGCTGTGAGAGACTTTCAGGAATTAGCAGTTACTTATTTTAAATTCTTTGGGGCTTTTTTAATTGGAATTTCGTCGCTTTGGGTTGTTTTAATAGTAGTAGGTTACATTTTTCTTAAAAGCAGAATGAGTCAATTGTTAAAGAGAATTGTTGGGCCCTTAATTATCGCTTTTGGAACGACAAGTAGTGAAGCAGTTTTTCCTAAGCTTACAGAAGAATTGGAGCACTTTGGTATCAAAGATAAAATAGTGTCTTTTATGCTACCATTAGGATATTCTTTTAATTTAGATGGAAGTATGATGTATATGACATTTGCCAGTATATTCATTGCACAAGCCTATGGAATTAACTTAGACTTAGGTACACAAATGACAATGCTTTTAGTTTTAATGCTTACCAGCAAAGGAATTGCAGGAGTACCAAGAGCAAGTTTAGTAGTAGTTGCAGCAACTTGCGGAATGTTCAAAATCCCAGTTGAAGGAATCGCCTTAATTTTGCCTATTGATCACTTCTGTGATATGTTTCGTAGTGCAACAAATGTACTTGGGAATGCATTAGCAACTTCAGTTGTTGGCCAATGGGAAGCTGGTGATGAAATGGAATCTGTATAATATAAAGCTTAGATTTATAAAAAATGTGTTTCTTTGACTTGAAATGTTTTTTTATGTTTTATATTCTCAAAAAAATAGAATATACGTAAATTTCTAATTTTTTGTACAAAATAAATTATTTCTATTTTTTTGAAAATCAACATATTGCAATCTGAATAATGTATATTTGAAAAACAAATAACGTTTATGGTTCGATCAAAAAATATTTTTATATTCATTTTTTTACTGAATATTTTCAATAACAATTTATTTGCTGAAACAATTTTTTTTTTAGAAAGAAATAGCATTGAACAAGTTAAAGAAGCTAAAAATCAACTTAAAAACGGTAATGTCGAAAAGTCATTAGCTTCACTAAGACTTTTACTGCAAAAGGCAATAAAT
>CANEXR010000298.1 GCA_947443815.1 Flavobacteriaceae bacterium
CACTGGCTTTTATGGCGTATTCGAATTGTGCTTTGTGTGGAGTGATGCTTTGATAACTTGCGTTCATAGTGACTTGACAGCCTATTAGATTGAAATTGGTGTTTTGCATTTTTAGTTTGCCGTCTTTTATTTTTAGAGCTCCGTTTGCATTTTGGAGGGTTAGCCCTTGGAAATTTATTTTTTGGGCGTGGGCTTGAAATTGTAAGTCGAATGTAGGTGGAATTAGGATGACTCCTGTTTCTTGTTTTGCTGTTGTTGGGTTTGCTGTTGTTGTATTTGTCGAATTGTTGTCGGTTGAGTTGGTTTGGCTTACTGAGAGGAATTCGTCGGCATTGATGTACTTGGATTGCAATGTGAAAGCGCCTCGTAATACTCCGTTTTTGGAACTCATGAAGTTGAATACGTTTTGTAGGTAGCCGTTCATTTTGAAATCGGATTCGCTATAGGTGGCCAAGAAAGTGTTAAAAGTCATTTTGTCTTGGTTGAATTTGAAAATTCCTTCTTTGATGAGTAATTTTTTGGGAAGATATTCGGTTGTTACGGCGATGTTTTGCACTTCTAATGTGCCTTTGTTATTGAGTTTGCTGTAGTTTCCTTTTTCGGCATCGCTTTGTTTTCCTTTCAGGGCTAAATCGGCTTTGATGAAACCGTCCACATCTAGTCCTTTTTGGGAAAATACTTGGTATATTTTGCTGATATTAAGGGTTCCCTTTGCTTTTATATCATAAGTTAAATCGTCAAAATTGTTTAAATCGGCTTGGACTGTAAATGGTTTTCCTTCGAAGGTAAATTGGGTTGGTTTTAGGGTTACTTTTAAGTCGTTGAAAGTCCCTTTTTTGTTGTTTATTGTTGCGAGTATGGCTATGTCAGTGATTGGGTTTGGGTAATATGGGGTTTTTAGGTATCCGTTTTTCAGATTGATTGTGGCATTGGCTACGGGGAAATTTTTGGTTTTTGGATTGTAGATTCCTTTTATGGTGCCTTTTCCTATTAGCATTCCTTTTAGGGTTATGCCAGGAATTCCGAGTGCTTGATTGCATTTTTCTAAATCTATTGTGGAGTTAAGATTTCCATCAACAGTTATGTTATCTATTCGGGTGGTGTATAATTTGGCTTTCAAATAACCTTTTTGAACATTGAATGAGATGTTTTTTAAATCTACAATGAGTTGTTCTGGGTTTAATGCAGGGACTTTGGTTGAAAAGTCAAGATTCAGATTTTCTACTGGAAATTTACTTTTGTTGTAATTGATAAATCCATTTCTGATTTTGAAGTCTAGATTTAAGTCGGGCGCTTGATTTTGTTCGGCATTGTAACGTCCTTTTAGGGTTAAAATGACATCGGTTTTTCCTTTTAGCTCTGTTTTATTGAGCCATGAAATGTATTTTGGTGGAAATGCGGTGATTAAATCATAGCAATTACTGTCTATTGATTTTATTATAAAATCCATTGCGTAACCCTCTTTAAGGAAATCGAATTTGCCTTTGAAATCAACGGGTAGTTTGTTTATTTTTAAATCGTTTTGTTCGAATATAAAGGAAAGGGAGTTGACATTTACTTTGGTAATCAAATCACCATCTACTTTTTTATTCATTAAATAAGGTTCTTTTTCGTAGAACATATTTAGTTTTGCAATTTTTACATTGGAATACAAGTCAAAAATGTCTTTGCTTAAATCTCCTTTTCCAAGGTAATTGAATCCTAATAAATCAAAATGAATGGCTGTTGATAAATCATCGTATGTAATTTGGCTATTTTTGATTTCGATTTTTTCTAACCGTAATGCGGTAGTTTCGCCTTCTTTTTGAGGAGCTTCATTACCAGCAATGTATACGTTATAATTGGCTTGTCCTTGTTGATTTACTTTGACATTAATAGCTGAATTTTCAAGGTATATCTGATCTATATTTATAGATTTGCTAAAAATCAGACTGCGAACATTAATTCCGAAAGAAACTTCTTTGGCGGTAATGAATTTTTCTTTTTGGAAGGGAGCTGCTCCTTTTAAATCAAAATCATTTAAGGTTAAAGTTAGAGATGGAAAGTGATGAAAAAAGGACACATTGGCATCGGAGTAGTTCAACTCGCCGTTGAGCTTTGTATTGGCGTATTTTTTGATTTCAACTTTAATTTTGTCTGCAAATAGGACAGGAGCAAGAAACATCAGTGATAGCATCACAGCTATAAAAATTCCTGTATATTTTATTATTTTAAAGAAAATTGATTTTTTTTTGCTTTTTACAATTGCCATAATTGAATTTAATAGAAGCGTGAATGATAATTAAAATATTTAAAAAGTTGAAATGTAAGATTCACTTTATTCAAAGATACTTATAAATTTTGAAAGTTGCATTGTTGCCTTTTTTAAGTCTTATGTTTTTTGAATGGATTATTTTAACAGTTCCAAATACAAGCATATTGAAAATTAAGATCGATTATCCATTTGTATTAATACTATTTGGCAAATCATAAAGTATTATTTAGATAAATATTTTGAGTTTTTATTCAAGAATTACTTTAATCAATTTTTTATAAAAATGGGAAAATGGATTTATGAGATATTTAGGACTCAAAAACGAGAATTTATTAAATTAAATAATTGCTATTTTTTTGTGTGATACCTTTTTTAATTTTATTTTTTTAATGTTTTTTTATAATTTTATAACAAAAAAGAAAGAATTCTTTTTTGTTTTTCCTTTAAACAAACATTTAAATATGTAAGTTATTAATTATTAAATATTCATAAAAGTATTTTAAAAACAATTAAAATATTGAAAATCAATTGATTAAAACAAAAATTACGTTATGGTTAAAATTCTATTAAATTTTAACAAGCTTAATCGGAATAAAGTCATACTTTTATTTTTTTTATACACAATTATCAATTTTTTTTAAATTATTAACAACAAATTCGGTTTATGAAAAATAAATTACTTTTATTTTTACTATTACATTTATTAATTGGAAATAAATTAACAGCAAGAGATTTTGAAGGAAGTGGCTATTCTAATAAGTTGAATTTTAAGTTGTCAACGGTATCAATTTCTTTTGATACCATAAAAAAAAATAAAAAGAAATCGAGGATTTTAAGATCTTCAGCTTTATTACTTACACCAACTGTTGTTGCTGGAAGCTCTTGTGGGGATGGTGTTGCTTTTGTTCAGGTAAATCTTTATGCGAATGGTGTTGACACAAGTGATATTGTAGAATGGTTTACGAGTCAAACAGCAGTTACGCCCGTTTTTACTGGGAATAATTTTAGCCCTAGTATTAGAACAACTAGAACCTATTATGTACAAAGTAGGTCAGTTGATGGATTGTCAACTAGTATACGAGTACCTGTAGTAGCCTCTGTGTACAAAACACCTCCGGCGGTTACTTTAACATCTTCTCCTGAAAACAATGAATTATCTCCAATATGTTTTGGATCACCTATAACTTTTACGGCTACCGGTGGTGGTGATTTGTTTGAATTTTCTGTTGATGGTGTTGTAAAACAATCCATGTCTACAAATAAAACCTTTGTAACGAATA
>CANEXR010000299.1 GCA_947443815.1 Flavobacteriaceae bacterium
CAAAGATAATGAATGAATTAGCCAAACAAGGATTTAGCCAATCGTATACTTATTTTACATGGAGAAATTCCAAAAAAGAATTGACGGAATATGTAGAAGAATTAACCCAATCGGAACAAAAAGAGTTTTATCGACCTAATTTTTGGCCGAATACGCCGGATATAAATCCTTTCGCATTACAAAGTGGTAATGAATCGGTGCATTTACAAAAGTATTTTTTGGCGGCAACTTTAAGTTCAAGTGTTGGAATTTATGGTCCCGTATTTGAATACCGAGTTTGTGAGCCAATGGCAGCCGGAAAAGAAGAATATTTACATTCTGAAAAGTACGAATACTTCAAATGGGATTGGGAAAAACAAAATAAGATTACCACTCTGATTACAAAAGTGAATTTGATTCGTAAAGATCATATTTCATTGCAACAAACCAATAATATTGTTTTTTGTGATACTAATAACGAACAGGTTATGGCGTATTATAAATTTGATGACAATAAAGAAGACGAAACACTTATGGTAGTAAGCTTAGATGCTTATAATTTGAGTAGAGCAATGATTCGAATTCCTTTGGAACAATTAGGAAATCAGCCGATTAAAGTGACAGATTTAATTACAGGTAATAATTATTATTGGGACAAAGAGTGGAATTATGTAGAACTTTCACCAGAATTACCATTTCATCTCCTTAAAATTCATAGATAATGGTTGAACATAAAATTAATGAAGACGAATTTCAAAATCCTTTTGTTTTTAAAACAGAATGGAAAAACGCTTTCGATGATGAAGAGTTTGTAAAAGTTTTCTCTTCGGATATTTTAGAAAATTATATCATTAATAAGCGTTGGTATGGTGGAAAAGCAAGTACACTGAAATACATTGAAGTGGTTGATTCTTTCAAAATTACGTCAAAGGACAATACCTATTTTGGTGTTTTATTGGAAGTCAATTTTAAAGAAGCTTTCTATCAGCATTATTTTATGCCTTTAGCTTTTATGTCCGAAGAAGAATTGGATACGAATACTATAATTGCTCCTGTAAAAATGAATAATCAAGAAGGTTTTCTTGTGGATGCTTTACATCAGGAAGATTTTAGAAAATTAGTATTCGATAAAATCATTAGTTCAAAAGAAAGCAATACTTCAAAAGTGCGATTTCATAAAGGAAAAAAGCTAGATGAAAAAGAGTATATTTCATCAAAATTCATGGGAGTTGAGCAAAGTAATACTTCGATTATCTATAATAACACCTTGGTTTTAAAGATTTTTAGGAGAATTTACATTAGCATGAATCCAGATTATGAAATCAGCAGGTTTCTAACTGAAAGAATGAATTTTAAGAGTTCACCAGCCTACAAAGGAAGTATTAGCGTGATATTGTCAGAAGGGAATATTACACTCGGATTAATGCAAGAATTAGTACCCAATCAAGGAGATGCTTGGAAATTTATGTTGGAAGAAGTGGATCGAATTTTTGAAAATTTGAATCATAAAAAAATAAAAATTGATAAATTGCCCAATATTGAATTATTCAAGCGATTAAAAATTAATGAAATTCCACACGAAATTATTGATTGGGCAGGCTTGAGTATTTTTTTGAGCATTCAAACACTTGCTACTCGAACAGCTGAAATGCACATTGCACTCGGAAGTGATATTCACGAAACGGCTTTTACGCCAACAACCTATAATGGTGATTATACGGTTTGGTTGAAAAACAGATTGACCTATCAGTTTCAAAATAGGTTGAATATATTAGAAAATAATTTGCATAAATTGGATGGTTTGGCATTAGAACTGGCCAATCAGTTCTTGGATCACAAAAAAGAAATTCGAAAAGTATTTCTTGATTTTGATTGGACAAAAATGAAATCGGAACGCATTCGAATTCATGGGGATTATCATTTGGGGCAGGTTTTAGTAAATGGAGATGACTTTTATCTGTTGGATTTTGAAGGAGAACCTGAAAGTACAATTCGAGATAGAAAAGTAAAACAACCTCCTTTGAAAGATGTAGCGGGAATGTTTAGGTCATTTCATTATGCTATTTACGCAACAATCTTCAATAATAAAGATAAATATCCTTCCGATCAACATGCCTTATTTCAAGCTGGTGAAGTTTTATTCAAATATTTTGTTGGCGTCTTTTTGCAGACTTATACCGAAGTGGCGCAAGGAGGAAACTTGAATATTGGGTATAAAAATGAAATTGATTTTTTATTAAAATATTGTTTATTAGAAAAAGCAGTTTATGAATTGGGTTATGAATTAAATTCTCGCCCGCGTTGGTCTGTAATCCCTTTGACGGGTATTGCAAGCATTATGGAATTTAAAAAAAAGAATTAGTAGATACATTTTTACTTTATAAAAAATAAAATAACAGAAGATACAATGAGCAAAGTACAATCACATTCTCTTTTTACCGATTTTGATATTGATTTATTCAAAGCAGGGAAACATTTCAGGCTTTATGAAAAATTAGGAGCGCATCTTATAGAAGTTGACGGAGTTAAGGGCGTTTATTTTGCGGTTTGGGCGCCATCAGCAAGATCGGTATCTGTAATTGGGGATTTTAATTATTGGATTCAAGGCGAACACCAACTACAAGTGAGATGGGATTCATCAGGAATTTGGGAAGGATTTATTCCCGGTATCGAAAAAGGGACAACATACAAATATAAAATTCAATCCAATAATGGAGGAATCATTACCGAAAAAGCAGATCCTTTTGCTTTTTATTGTGAAAAACCACCACATACTGCTTCTGTAATTTGGGATTTAGATTATAAATGGAAAGATAAAAAATGGATGGATACACGTGTGGATCATAATGGTCTAGACAAACCCTATTCTGTTTATGAAGTACATTTGGGCTCTTGGAAACGTCATGCAAAAGAAAACAGATTCTTGACTTATCTTGAATTTGCAGAAGATTTAGTCAATTATGTGAAGGAAACAGGATTTACACATGTTGAGTTCATGCCAGTTATGGAATATCCTTACGACCCTTCATGGGGCTATCAATTAGTGGGTTATTTTGCACCTACTTCTCGTTTTGGAAAGCCACAAGATTTTATGGTTTTAGTTGATAAACTCCATCAAGCAGGTATTGGAGTCATCTTGGATTGGGTTCCTTCGCATTTTCCAGATGATGCACATGGTTTAGGTTTCTTTGATGGTTCTAATCTTTTTGAGCATCCAGACCGTAGAAAAGGCTATCACCCTGATTGGAAAAGTTTAGTTTTTAATTATGGAAGGAATGAAGTACGTTCGTTTTTGATTAGTAATGCTATTTTTTGGTTGCAACATTATCATGTTGACGGACTTCGCGTTGATGCAGTAGCTTCCATGTTGTATTTGGATTATTCTAGAAAAGACGGTGAATGGGAACCCAATATTTATGGTGGAAGAGAGAATTTAGATACAATCAGTTTCTTAAAAGATTTTAACGAAGCGGTCTACAGCAGTTTCCCCGATGTGCAAACCATAGCCGAAGAGAGTACGAGTTTTCCAATGGTGTC
>CANEXR010000300.1 GCA_947443815.1 Flavobacteriaceae bacterium
CGATACCAGGAATGCGTCGGTCTAACAATGGAATAACTGCTTCTGGGGTAACATCTCTATTCGACAAACCTGTTCCTCCTGTGATGATAATCAAATCTTTATCATTAGCGCACAACTTGTTTATAGTTTCTTGAATAGCACTTACCTCATCTGGAATTACTGTATAACTGGATACACTTAATCCAAGATTTTTTATTTTTTCAGCAATAACTTTTCCTGCACGATCTTCTTTTTTACCACTGGAAACACTGTCTGAACAAACCATTACAGCTACCGATAACTCCAGTTTTTCCTTGACACCAAAATCTGATTTCCCCCCTTTTTTATGCAATAATTTTATGGTAGCAATTTCAACTTGCTTGTCAATTGGTTTCAACATATCGTACATCGTCA
The DNA here is from genome assembly GCA_947443815.1 of Flavobacteriaceae bacterium. GTDB lineage: Bacteria > Bacteroidota > Bacteroidia > Flavobacteriales > Flavobacteriaceae > Flavobacterium. Next base: position 394 of record CANEXR010000300.1, read on the forward strand.
AAGCTACAATCGAAGCACCATGCATCGCTTCCACTTCAACACCTGTTCTATAAATCGCCTTTACGGTTACTTCAATCAAAACCGAATCTTCTAGACAGTCAAACTGAATCCCTGTGTACTCTATTGGCATTGGATGGCAATCGGGTATGGAATTAGAAGTGTTTTTTACTGCGAATAGCCCTGCTGTTCTTGATACTTCGAGCACATTCCCTTTTGGAACTGTGTTGTTCAAAATAGCTTGCATTGTTGCCGGAGAACCAACTTTGACTATAGCTTGAGCAGTTGCGGTACGTTGGGTAATTATTTTATGGGTTATATCTACCATTGTCTTTTTTATTTTGTCCTAGATGATAGAGATTAAAAGAATTTCACTAATTTCTTTTTAAAAAAAAATCTAGCTCATTTATTTTATCCTCAATATTCATATACGTTTTATTTATGTGTTTTGCTTCCAAACATAAGATTCGTCTTCAAAAAGCTCTTTCCCAAAAATGGATACTTTTTCTTTTATTTCTTCTACCAAAAATTCTAAGGCTTTGTAGACAACCTTCCGTCTTGGCGCTGATACAAAAACAAACAAACAAATTTCACCTGCTTTAACAGTTCCTAAACTATGATAAACATGCAAACAAGACAACTCATATTTTGCAAAAGCGGCTTCTCGTATTTCATATAGACTTTGTTCTGCCATTTCTTCATAAGCCGAATATTCAATTGCAGCAACTGATTTTCCATCTATTACATCCGCACGAACTTGACCCAAAAAAATATTATGAGCACCAATAGTGGTTTTACTTTGATGTTTGGCAATCGAATTTCCAATGAATTCTGATGTTATTTGTCCTTGAATAAAGGAGCTTTTCTTAGGCTTGTCTGTTGACATATTTTTTGTTTTTTTTGTCACAGATTAAACTGATTTTAAAGATTGTTGCTAATTGCCTTACATTCAAATATTTTTTTAAACGTATTCAAGTTACTCCAATTGACTCTTAAAAATCCGTGTTAATCCGTTTAATCCGTGGCATCTGTGTCCCTTTTTTTATTTTATTGCAATTCCCCAATTCCTTTTTCAAGATGAAATACAGCTTCAAATCCTTCTTTTTTCAAATAGTGTAATGCTGCTTTACTGCGCTGCCCAGTCTGACAAAACAAAACTATTTCTTGATTCTTCTCAAACTTTTCAGAGGCTTTTGCCATGCTATCTATAGGAATTTGAAGGACATTCAATCCAGCAAATTTTGGTGTTTCATTTATTTCACGAACATCAATAATTAAAACATTCGAGTCCTTACTTTTATCCAAAAACTGAGCTAAATCTATTGCTTCCGTGGATTTTGATTGTATGGTATTTAAAATTTTCAAGCCATTTATAATTCCTTTTTCAATTGCTTTTGGATGCTTTACAAAAGCTATGATTTGTGTTTGAAAATGCAAACCATCATATACCAATAATTTACCTGACAAAACAGTTCCTATCTCAAGTATCATTTTTAATACTTCTGTAGCTTGAAAGTTACCAAGTGTATTTGGCAAAACACCCAAAACTCCTGATACAACACAATTGGGTATTGTATTTAAATCTTCCGTTTCGGGAAATAAACAGCGATATGAGGGACCATTTTTATAATTAAAAACCGAAACCTGTCCTTCGAATTTATAAATGGACGCATAAACAACTGGGATTTTTTTGACTAAAGCAACATCGTTAATCAGATATCGAACTGCAATTGTATCGGTACAATCCACTATAATTTGATAATCCTGCACTATTTGAAAAGCATTTTGTTCCTTAAAAAAAGTAGAAAAAACAGTTACATCTATCTCTGGATTCAATTCCAAAATAGCTTGAGCAGCTGCAAATGCTTTTCCTTGACCACAATCTTTCAAACTATACAATAATTGACGGTGCAAATTGGTCTCATCAACTACATCCCCATCCACAATACCAATCTTTCCTACACCAGCCGCAGCTAAATTCTGTAAAACTGGACAGCCCAAACCTCCCGCTCCAATAACCAAAACACGAGCATCTCGCAATTTTTGCTGACCAACAACCCCAATTTCTTGAAGTGCAATTTGTCTAGTATATCGTGTGGTATTCATCATTTTTTCATTCCTTTAAACACTTAAAAACAGACCCATGAAATTATATGATTGATAATAGATTTAATGTTTATATGTCAAAAAGTCTTCGATTGTTCTATAGATAATATTTTATCCACCAGCAAAAGGTGGCAAAAATGCTACTACATCTTGATCATTAATACTGTAATCCAAACTACTCATTACTTGATTTACAGCAATTGTATAGGACGTGTTTTTCAGTTCTCCATAAACAGTTTCCAACTTCAATTTCAAAAAAGAAACCGAGGCATTAGGCTCTTCAATCAAAAATATTTCCTCTTTTTTTTGTGTAATATCTACGAGCAAACCAAAATATTTAAGGGTAATCGTCATTATAATATCTTTTTATATTCTTCGTCTGTATTGATATTTTGCAATTGAGCATGCCATTTTTCAGGAACATTTAATGTTTGATGATTCACATCATCAATAACTGTTCGCAATTTCAACTGATTTCCTGCCAAATGTTCGCCCAGAAGAATTCGTATTGAACGATCATAAATAGCGATTAGTGGACTCACCTTATCCTTTGCACGAAGCTGCGAAATCAAATAGGAATCCTCATGATTATCTACCAGCCATTGTAATAATTCCGAAGAAACCAAAGGCACATCCACACTCAAAACCAAATTAAATTTAGTTTTGGACTGTTTCAAAGCAGTGTATAATCCACCCACGGGGCCTTTATCAGCAATTAAATCTTCAATGCGAGTATAACCTAAAGCATCATAATCCGCATTAGACGAAACCACCACAATATTATCTCCCACAATTGCTTGCATAGCATCATAAACATGACTTACAAAAGGCTTCCCGTTTAACTCCAACAAACCTTTATCAGTGCCCATGCGCTGGCTTTTTCCTCCTGCTAAAATAATTCCTGTAATCGTGTTATTTTCTTTCATATCCATTTTTTCACTTCCTTAATTAGGGTTTAGTAAATTATGCTGTAGTGTATAGTTTTAGTATTGCAATTCCGATAAC
>CANEXR010000301.1 GCA_947443815.1 Flavobacteriaceae bacterium
AAACTTTCAAAGAAAGATTTTTTGCATTTCTTACCTGGTATTTTATACTTGCTTGTAATGATTAGCTTTTGGATTTATGATAAATTTATTTTTAAAGCATACTATTTTTATGAAGACCAGGCAGACAAAGATTTTGATAATTGGTACCAATATTCTGGTTTTACATCGATGACTATTTATTTTGGTTTAAGCTTAACGTATTATTTCAAATACAAAAAACTTATTTTTCAAGTAGCGAGCAATGCAGATGATTTGTTGTTTAGATGGATTCGCAATTATTTATTCGCATTTTTAAGTATGATTTGCATTCGCTTGGTATTTACTATTTCAAGTATATTTTTTCCTGTTTTGGATTCTTACCAAGGCGCTTGGTGGTTCTTTTTAATGTTTTCGATTGTCTTATATTATATTGCGGTTACAGGCTATAGTAATGCTGTTATTTCAAAAATTGCTTTTAAAATATCGGTTCTTAACAACCAGCCTATTTATCTTCTATCTTCAAATGCGATTAATGAAGAAACTGTAATTGATATCGAACACGAAGTTTTTGAAGAAACAAATTCGCCTGAAATCAATTATTGGAAATCTAAAATTGAAACTTTAATTCAAGAAGAAGAACTTTTTCAAAATCCAGAATTAACGCTTACCGATATCGCCAAAAAATTAGAAACCAATGCGTCCGTAGTTTCAAAAACGATTAATCAAGGTTTCCAAATGAACTTTAATGATTGCATCAATAAATACCGCATTGAAGCAGTCAAAATTAGGTTTGTGAATGGAGAACATAAAAATTCTACCTTACTGGGAATCGCCTTTGACAGTGGATTTAACTCAAAAGCAACTTTCAACCGAGCTTTCAAAAAAAATACTGGAAAAACGCCAAAAGAATATATCGAAACGATTTAACTTCCTTATTTACAATACTTATCAAATACTCAATAGTTAGTCTCAAATCATAATTTGAAGCGATTAGCTGTAATTTATAGCGCAATTTTGTCCTGTTATTAATCCTTAAAAAACAGCAACATGAAAACAATCATTGCAATTTTCGCTATTTTATTTATTACCTCTTCATGTGGTATTATTGGCTCTTTGAATTCTAACACCTCGATTAAGCCTAAAGAAAGTTTTGTTCTTGGCAACAATAAGCACGGTTCTTTTAAAACCCATTTAAAAAATGAAGGCGTAACAATATTAAAAGTTTATCAAGCACCAATTGATGGCGGAACACATTCTCCAATTTTAATAAACCCGCAAGAATCAGTAACGGTTAAAACCGAAAAAAATACTGCTTTAATTATAGAAAACACAGGAAGTGAATACGCTTCTGTAAGTTTAAAAGTAAAAGGCGATTTAAACTTAGGTATGACATACAAGAACTAATGCAGATTTCAATACTGGAATCCATTTTTAAAAATCAAATTATTATGAAACTGACAATCAAAATCACAAAACCAATTTTGTTGCCACATTGGTCACAAGATTTATGTATCACTATTCCGCGAATCGTTTGCGGCTATCTACTTGCATTTAACTTTGGGGCTGCAAAATTTGGAATGCCTTGGTCTCCAGCCGACAATAATTTAGGATTGTTTGAAGTTGCTTTTTGGTTTCCAAATGATGTGGCGCATTATGGAGGTATTTTTGCAATTGCTCCTGTTTTCTTTGCTTGGATGGGTGCCTTTTCTGAAACCATTGGCGGATTGTTCTTATTGTTTGGGTTCCAAACTAGAATAGCTTCTTTGCTTATTGTTTGCACCATGTTGGTTGCTATTTTTATGCAACAAATCAACAATGGATTATGGAATTGTTTGCCAGCATTGGGGTTTCTTTGGACCGCTCTATTTTACTTGAATCTCGGTTCAGGAAGATTTGGCATTGATTATTTATTAACTAAAAATAAAGTATAATTATGAAAATCAAACTTGCAATATCCTTATCCATTTTAGTATTACTAAGCAGTTGTGTTCAAAAAACGTATAAAAAAACAGTTGTATTCAGGCTAGACACTTCTGAAATAAAAGAAGTGAAAAAAGTTGGAATTAGAGGAAAGGACAAACCTTTAACTTGGGATTATGACACTGAAATGAAAGCTATAAAAAAGGACAGTCTTTATGAAATAACTGTAACATTTGAAACTGGATATAAATTTACTGAGGTGAAATTTGTAGTAAATGACGCTTTCGAATTCCAAAACGAAGACAATAGAAAAGTAGTTTTTTCAGAAAAAGATACGTGTACCTACAATGCTACATTTAATCGCCGGTGATATACTAATCTATTTTTCATTTTTCAAATACCTAAAATTAATTCGAATTCAACTCTCAAACTTTTAGCCTATATTTGCAGATTAATTGCGTGCGCGTGAGGGATAGTAGTGGAAAGCCCACAGCAAAGTGTAGCGATAGCGGAACTTTGCGAGGACTTGTAGCGGATAGCCCGACCCTTGTGGTCACGCCCATACTTTGACTACGCTCAGTAGGACATAAAAATTTGATATTATTTAGAACATGAAACAGATTAGGAATTTTTGCATTATTGCACATATTGATCACGGGAAAAGTACGCTTGCTGACCGATTATTAGGCGCAACACAAACGGTTACAGCTCGTGAAGAAAAAGCGCAATTGCTTGATAACATGGATTTAGAACGCGAACGCGGGATTACGATTAAGAGTCACGCGATTCAGATGGAATATACGTATAAAGGACAAGAATACATCTTGAATTTGATTGATACTCCGGGCCATGTGGATTTTTCGTATGAGGTTTCTCGTTCGATTGCGGCTTGCGAAGGGGCGCTTTTGATTGTGGATGCTGCACAAAGTATTCAGGCACAAACGATTTCGAATTTGTATTTGGCATTAGAAAATGACTTGGAAATTATTCCTGTTTTGAACAAAGTAGATTTACCAAGCGCCAATCCGGAGGAAGTGAGTGATGATATTATTGATTTGCTGGGTTGTAAATTGGAGGATATTATTCATGCTTCGGGTAAAACTGGTTTTGGTGTTGAAAATATATTGGCGGCGATTATCGAAAAAATTCCGCCTCCATCTGGGAATGTTGATGAGCCTTTGCAAGCTTTGATTTTTGACTCGCATTACAATCCGTTTCGTGGTATTGAAGTTATTTTTCGTGTCAAAAACGGACAGATTAAAAAAGGGCAAAAGATTAAATTCATGGCTACTGGTAATGAATATTTTGCAGATGAAATTGGGACTTTAAAATTAAATCAAGTTCCAAAACAAGTGATTTCAGCGGGTGATGTTGGGTACTTGATTTCGGGTATAAAAGAAGCCAAAGAAGTAAAAGTTGGGGATACGCTAACCGATGCCAAAAACCCAACGACGAATATAATTACCGGTTTTGAGGATGTGAAACCAATGGTTTTTGCGGGGATTTATCCTGTAGACACTGAAGATTATGAGGAGTTGAGAAACTCGATGGAAAAATTGCAGTTGAATGATGCTTCGCTAGTGTTTTTACCG
>CANEXR010000302.1 GCA_947443815.1 Flavobacteriaceae bacterium
ATCAGAAATAAGAGAAGTTATGAATGTGGGGATAAATTATTTCGCAACGATAATGGAAAATTTATTGATGTTAGTGAGCAAGCAGGAATTTTTGGAGGTGCTAATGGATATGGTTTAGGACTAGCAGTTTCTGATTTTAATCTTGATGGATACCCAGATATTTATGTTGGAAATGACTTTCATGAAGACGACTATTACTATTTAAATAATGGCGACGGGACTTTTACTGAAAGTTTAAAAAAATGTTTTGGGCACATTAGCAGATTTTCTATGGGTGTGGATGTGGCGGATATTAATCATGATGGTTTTCCAGATATTATGACCTTGGATATGCTTCCAGAGGATGAAAAAGTATTGAAATCTTCACTAGGAGATGACAATGTTCAAATGCTAAAAATGAGAACCGAAAAACTAGGGTACCATTATCAGTATACCAGAAACATGTTGCAATTGAATCAAGCTGGAGGTCATTTTACAGAAACAGCTTTAATGAGTGGAATTGCAGCTACAGATTGGAGTTGGAGTACCTTATTTGCAGATTATGACCAAGATGGCGAACAAGATATTTTTGTTTGTAATGGTATTACAAAGCGACCAAACGATTTAGACTATGTAAAATATTATTCAAATGATCAAATTAAAAGCAAAATTAACAACACCAAGCTATTAGATAAAGAAGCTTTAAAAAGAATGCCTAAGGGAAATGTGACGAATTGTGTTTTTCAAGGTGGAGCCGATTTACAATTTAAAAATCGTTCTAGCGATTGGATCGAAAATGATTCAATAATTTCTAACGGAAGCGGATATGCTGATATTGACAATGATGGAGATTTAGATGTTATTACCAATAATACAAATACAATTGCATCTGTTTACAAAAACACTACTAATGCAACCTCAAATTATTTAAAAATAAAACTTCAGTTTACTGGCAAAAACACTTTTGGAATTGGCGCTAAAGTAATGTCTTATACAAAAGGCAAAAAACAATTCAAAGAACTACAAACTACCAGGGGGTTTCAGTCTTCATCCGAGCCAATGGTACATTTTGGTTACGGAAAAATTAATGTTGTGGATTCAATTGTTGTCGTTTGGCCGGATAAAACGTATCAAACATTGAAAAATATTAAAGTCAATCAAACTTTAGTTATTAAAGCTAATAAAATTAGAAAAGGCTTTGATTATAAAAAACTGCATCCAGCTGTTTTACCTATTTTCAAAAAAGTAGAGACAGGTTTAGGAATTGATTTTATACATCAAGAAAATAATTTTATTGATTTTACAGCACAAAAATTAATTCCTTACCAACGTTCTGATCGTGGACCGGCAACAGCTATTGGAGATTTAAATGGCGATGGAAAAGAAGATGTTTTCTTTGGCGGATCAAAAGGAAAAAAGGCAGTTATTTATCTTCAGAACACTACAGGTTTTACAAAGAAAAGTTTTCCTGAAATCGAAAAAGATTCTGTTTTTGAAGATGCCTCAGCTGTGATTGGCGATTTTAATAATGATAAAATAAACGATTTATTTGTAGCATCTGGTAATGGAGAAAATGCCCAAAATTTGCAAGATAGATTGTATTTAGGGAAAGAATTAAACAAAGGTATTCTTCCTAAATTATACCAAAATGCAGCAGTTGTAAAAGCATTTGATTACGATAAAGATGGAGATTTAGATTTATTTATTGGAAATAATTCTGAATACAATCGTTTTGGTAGCGCTCCAGATTGTTACTTGTTAAATAATAATAAAGGCGTATTCACGATTGTTCAAAAAAATATATTTTCAAAAATTGGGATGGTCACAGATGCTGTTTTTAGTGACTTTAATAAAGACGGAGAAATTGATATTATTGCAGTTGGTGAATGGATGAAGCCTACTTTTTTCGCAAATAAAAACGGCAAATTCACCAATGTTACAGCAACTATTTTTCCAGAAAAATGCAATGGATTATGGCAATCTGTAATTTCATTTGATATTGATCACGATGGTGATGAAGATTATCTAGTTGGAAACTGGGGAATGAATTCAAAATTTAAAGCGTCACAAGAATTTCCAATGAAAATGTACTATGATGATTTTGATAAAAATGATACTTTTGAAACTATAGTTACAATTGAAAAGAATGGACAGTATTACACAACAATGGGACTTGATGAATTAGCGGAACAGTTTAGCGGAATGTTAAAAAAGAAATTTAATAGCTATAAATCATTTGCAGGCAAAACAGTAACCGAAATTTTTGACCCTAAAATGCTTGAAAAAGCTGTTTTGTTTGAAGTACATAATTTAAAATCAGGTTATCTTAGAAATGATAAAGGAAAATTTATTTTTGTTCCTTTTTCGAATAAAATGCAAGTAGCACCAATTACTTGTTTTGTAAAAAATAATTTTGATTCAGATAGTAAGGAGGAAGTTTTTGCTGCTGGAAATTATTTTGGAGTTTCTCCTTATCATAGTAGATTCGATGGTTTTTCGGGAGCTTTAATTAAGAATCAAAAAACAATATTTTTAGGAAATCAAATTGGGATTGATTTAACCATGAAAGCAGTTAGACATTTAAGTAGTATTGTTGTTAATGGCAAAAAGTATCTTTTAGTTACCATTAATAATATGAAAGCAGAATTATATGAATTGCCTGCTGTCAAAAAATAATTTTAAAAACAATTTACAAATTAATAAAAATGAAAACAAAATTTTTGAGTGTTGTTGTAATTTGTCTTCTTTTCGCCTCTTGTAAAAAGAAAGAGTCAATCGTGATTACTACAGATGATTACTGCGCTGCAGTGGATACAGTAACGGAAATTATGGTTCATGATATCTTTTCACCGCCGGTTGCAAGTAGAATTTACGTTTATCCTAATATTGCAGCCTATGAGATTATGGCTCAAAATAGTGCTAAATACGAAAGTCTGCAAGGGCAATTAAAAGGATTAGATTCTATCCCTAAACTAGATCCGAAAAGTGGAGTCAATAAAAATTTAGCAGCACTTATTGCCCATATTGAGGTTAGTAAACAATTAGTTTTTTCTGAAGAAGCGTTAGGAATATATAGAGATAGTTTATACCAAAAATGGGAAAATGAGAATGCTAAGGAATTTCTGGTCTCTAAAGAATATGGATTAAAAGTAGCAGATCGAATTAAAAAATGGATGGGAAAAGACAATTATAAGCAAACCCGAACTTTTTCTAAATTTTCTGTTTATGCTAATCAGCCAGGAAGATGGCAGCCTACTCCACCAGCTTATATGGACGCTGTTGAGCCACATTGGGGTGAAATAAGAACTTTAGTTATGGACTCAGCTTCTCAATTTAAACCAAAGGCACCTTATCCTTTTTCTACAGATAAAAATTCTGCTTTTTACAAAGATGCAAAGGAAACCTATGATGTAGGAAATATGATTTCCGAAAAATTAATCGCAATGGAGAAAAATAAAAGTGCTGTAATTCCTGAAGAATCTGATATTGCTACTTTTTGGGAT
>CANEXR010000303.1 GCA_947443815.1 Flavobacteriaceae bacterium
CATCAAGAATCGGTCTTGGGTATTTTGCATCAACATTATCAACAGTCCAAAAATCAGAAGCTTCAGCTAATTGATTTTGATACAATTGTGAATTGGTAGTCCCAGCTCTTTTGGTCAAATTCAAAATCTCATTCCCTTGAGAACCTTGTAAGAAAATATTCAGTTCAAATGTTTTGTATCTGAAATTATTGGTGAAACCATAAGTAAAATCTGGATGCGGATTCCCCATGCTTACATAATCTTTATTGGTAATTAAACCATCCCCATTTTGATCTTTGTATAAAACATCTCCTAATTGGCTTGGCTCATCTTTAGTACCAAGATGTGGAATTGGAGCAGAGGCTAATTGATCAGCAGTTCTAATTATACCCAACGACTGAAGTCCATAAAATTGACCTATTGGTTGTCCTACTACGGTATTGGTTACTGTTTTAGCATCATTTGAAGTAAGAGTTGCTTCACGTTGCAAATTAAGTCCATTAGTAATTTCTAACAATTTGTTTACATATTTCGAAAAAACTAACGTTGAGTTCCAAGAAAAATCATTTCCAAACTTATTAGCATAGGTTAAAGTAACATCAATTCCTTTGTTTTCCATACTTCCTACATTAGACATAGGTGCATTAATCCCTCCTTGATAAGCTTCTAAACCCGTCAAATACATAGGTAAAGGCAATCTATATAAGAATCCTTCTGATTTTTTTCTATACACATCAATTGTTGAAGAAAATTTAGAATCAAAAAGTGTAAAATCTAAACCAAGATTAAGTTGTTTTGAGGTTTCCCATTGTAACAAAGGGTTAGAAATATTATCTGCTAAGAAACCGTTTCCTTCAAAAGTACCAAATTTTCTAATGTTAGAAAGATAAGCTCCACCACCAATGTTTTGGTTTCCTGTTTCTCCATATCCTAATCTAAATTTGATATTATCAATGTATTTTTTGGTGTTTTCCATAAAAGATTCATTCGATAATTTCCATGAAACCGAAGCCGCTGGGAAGTAACCCCATTTATGACCATCCGCAAATTTAGAACTACCATCCGCTCTCATTGTCACATTCAAACCATACTTTCCGTTAAAATCATAAATTAATCTTCCTAAGTAGGAATATAAAGCAGCACTTCCTTTATAATCACCGTACACTAATGTTGATTTATCTCCAAGCGATATTGAAGTTACATCATTTGATAAAAAGTCGCTAACTCCTATTGCATTACCTTCCCAGTGAGAATCATTAGCTTCTTGACCTGCTAACAAATTAAAATTATGTTTCCCTAAAGCAAGTTTGTAAGTCAGTAAGTTTTTTACATTTAAACTATACCAACTTTGATTTCTATTTACAAGTTTAGCATGTTCATTAATAGAAGCCCCCCATGCGTATGTTGGAGTAAACTCTTCGTTTGTGCTAATTTCTGTAGTTCCGCCAAGTTCAAAACGATATTCCAATCCTTTAGCTAATTTTGCTTCAGCATAAAAATTTCCCATGAAATTTTTTCTAATAAGATTATTCGTTTTCAAAAGCGCTGCAGCAACTGGATTAATAAAATTATAACTTGGTCTTCCTGGTACTGAGGGTGGTGGCCCTGCATAAGTTCCATCTGTATTTCTTACCGCTACATCTGGGCTACCTAATATTGACGTGCTTATAATACCATTTGATGATCCATTCAGCGTAATATCTTCATTAGAAATACCTGCTGAAATATTGGTTCCAATTCGCAACCAATCCTTTACTTTTGCATCTAAATTGGTTTTGAAATTATATCTTTTGTACATAGAACCCACAACAGTACCTTCTTGGTTAATATAACCACCTGAAACATAATAAGTCAAACCATCTTTACCTCCAGAAAAAGACAACTGATGACTAACTAACATACCCGTTTTATATATTTCTTTTTGCCAATTTGTTCCATCGCCTAACAACTCTGGTTTAGCAAACTCAGCGCGAATAGCATCGGCTCTTCCTGTCTCTAAAGCTAAAGTATTTTGCTGTACAGCAAATTGTCTTAAATTCATAACATTCAGCAATTTGGCTTGATCTTGTACCGCTACAAAAGAATCGTAAGTCAATTTTCCGGTTCCTTTTTTTCCTGATTTTGTTGTAATTACAACTACACCATTTGCTCCTCTAGAACCATAAATAGCAGTTGCCGAGGCATCCTTAAGAATATCCATTGTTTCAATATCATTTGGATTTATCAATGACAACGGACTAACGGTAACACTAGCCGCATTAGCTCCAGTATAACCAGCTGCTAATGGCCTACCGCTTGTAGAAGAGTTGGTAGCATCACCCGATATAGGAATACCATCAATAACATACAAAGGCTCGTTAGTTCCTCCAATAGAAGTTGTCCCGCGTATCTTTACAGAAACATCACCTCCAGGTTGACCCGAATTGTTGGTCACTGTAACACCTGCAGCTCTTCCCTGCATCATTTGATCTAAAGTAATTTGAGGAGAGTCCTCTAAATCTTGGCTTTTAATACTTGAAATTGCACTATTTACATCCTTTTTCTTCTGTGTACCATAACCAACATTAATAACAACTTCTTTAAGATCTTCTGTTGAAGATTTAAGCGTTACATTAATTTTGGTTGCTCCTTTAACTGCAATTTTTTGAGGAACATATCCTATAAACGAAAATAATAAAGTTGCATTTGCAGGAACATCAATTTCATATTTCCCATCAATGTTTGTTGAAACTGATGCTTGTGCCCCAACAATGGAGACATTTACACCTGGTATTGTCATTCCTGAAGGATCAGATACAATACCTTGAACTTTGGTTTGGGCAGTAACAAAATTACTTGCCAGTAATAAAAAACACAACAATGGGAATGCTCTGAGATTGCCTTTCCAATGTGTTAAATTAGACATTAGTTTTTTCATAATAAATGTTTAGTTAGTTAAGTTTACTAAATTCAGATTCTATAAATCAAAATTCAAAACAGTGATTTATTGAACCGAATAATAATTAACAAATTTATAACACAACCAAACATTTTATTAATAGTATTATATCATTTAATGATAATATTTTTACTATTTTACAACATCACATAGAATATTATAATTTAATACGCTTTTATTTACACTATATTTATTTTAATTACTTATAAATTACGATATAAATAATCACTAAAGCAGCGATAACAAGCGATTCAAACGATTTCGCAGTTTATTTATTTTTCAAAAAAAAATTACAATATTCTCTTTAAACCAGAAAAATCATCTCGATATTGACTTGGAGTTCTTTTTTTAATTGCTTTAAAACTTCGGTTGAAATTAGCAATATTATTGAAACCTGATTTAAAGGCAATCTCTGATATACTCAGATCTTTCTCTACCAACCATCTTGCCGCATAGCCAATTCTGATATCATTAATATAATTGACAAAAGTTTTACCTGTTCGCTTTTTTATAAAACGGTTGAACGATATACTAGTCATACTTGCCACGCTCGAAACATC
>CANEXR010000304.1 GCA_947443815.1 Flavobacteriaceae bacterium
GAAACGGCTAATGCTCACATCACTGGTGGAGCAAAAAAAGTAATTATTTCAGCTCCTTCTGCTGATGCACCAATGTTTGTAATGGGAGTTAATCATACAAAAGCTTTAGCTTCTGATACTGTTGTTTCAAATGCATCTTGTACTACAAACTGTTTAGCGCCTCTAGCTAAAGTACTTAATGATAATTTTGGTATTGTTGAAGGTTTAATGACTACTGTTCATGCTACAACATCTACTCAAATGACAAATGATGGTCCTTCAAGAAAAGATTTCCGTGGTGGAAGATCAGCTCTTATCAACATGATTCCTTCAAGTACTGGTGCTGCAAAAGCAGTTGGTATGGTTATTCCTGAATTGAATGGAAAATTAACTGGTATGTCTATGCGTGTTCCAACTGCTGACGTTTCTGTTGTAGATTTAACTGTTAAATTAGCAAAAGAAACTTCTTATGCTGAAATTATGGCTGCTTTCAAATTAGCTTCTGAAACTACCATGAAAGGGGTTTTAGGTTATACTGAAGATTTAGTAGTTTCTCAAGATTTTGTTTCTGATCCTAGAACTTCAATAGTTGATAATCTTGCAGGAATTGGATTGAATTCTACGTTTTTCAAAATCGTATCTTGGTATGATAATGAATATGGATATTCAAGCAAATTGATTGATTTATCTGTACATATTGCAGGCTTAAAATAATCGCTATACAATTTTTGAGTCCCGTCTGCTTCGGTAGACGGGATTTTCTTATTTTAAATATTTTATAAATGTATAAAATACACTTTTTATTTAAATATTTATGTTTTCAAGCTTAAACCAAAAAAAACCAAAAAAATGAAATTAATAGTTGATAGTGGTTCTACCAAAGCCGATTGGATTGCGATAGATGATAACGGAAAAATATTATTTACAACACAAACATTAGGTCTAAATCCTGAAATACTTGAAGGTGATGAGATTGTTGAACGATTGAATGATCGATTTGACATTTTACAAAATAAAAAAAATGCAACCCATTTATTTTTCTATGGTGCAGGTTGTGGAACTGAGAGAATGAAAGTTGAATTGTCTCAAATTTTTCAATCGTACTTCTCTAATGCAATCATCTCAGTACATGAGGATACGTATGCTGCAGTATATGCTACAACTCCAAAAGGTGAAGAAGCAATTGTAAGCATACTAGGTACAGGTTCAAACTGTAGCTTTTTTGATGGTAAAGAATTGCATCAAAAAGTGCAATCATTAGGCTATATTGTTATGGATGATTGTAGTGGAAATGTTTTTGGAAAAGAACTAATAAGAAAATATTATTTCAACAAAATGCCAAAACATTTAGCGGAGCAGTTTGAAAAAGAATATGATTTAGATCCTGATTTTATCAAAAGTAAATTATACAAAGAGCCAAATCCAAATGCTTATTTAGCCACTTTTGCTAAATTTTTGATTCAACACAAAGAGGATGATTTTTGTAAAAAAATTATTTTTAAAGGAATGAAATCTTTTGTAAAAAACTACATTAGGCAATATGATAATTGTAAACAAGTCCCTGTACATTTTGTAGGTTCAATTGCTTTTTATTTAAAAGAAGAGTTGCAATTAACCTTTGATAAATATGAAATGCAATTAGGTAATGTGCTAAGAAGACCAATTGATGGTCTAATAGCTTACCACGTAGCAAATAAATAATTATTATGGAAATTGCTATTATTGCTCATGATGGTAAAAAAGTTGATTTGGTTAATTTTTTAATTAAAAATAAAACGATTTTGCTTCAAGAAAAAATAAAACTCATTGCAACAGGTACCACAGGCGGAAAAGCTGAAGATGCTGGTTTTAAAACAAAGAGAATGCTCTCAGGACCTTTAGGTGGAGATGCACAGATAGCAGGAAGAGTAGCTGAAGGTAAAACAAATATGGTCTTTTTTTTTAAAGACCCGTTATCAAGTCACCCACATGAAGCAGATATTAATATGCTAATTCGAGTTTGTGATGTTCATAATGTGCCATTGGCAACGAATGAAGCAACTGCACAATTGTTATTAAATGCTATAGCATTGCAATCATAGAAATTTCAACATTTACATTTTTTGGCAAACAAGCCACTTGAACCGTTTCACGAGCTGGAGCGGTTTTTTCGTTGAAATAAGCCCCGTAAATGGTATTTATTTTTCCGAAATCATTCATATTCATTATAAAAATTGTCGTTTTCACTACGTTTTCGAAAGTCATCCCAGCTGCTTCTAATACAGCTTTCATGTTTTCCATGACTTGTTTGGTTTCATCCTCAATAGTATCTAATACTAAGTCTCCAGATGCTGGATTTATTGCAATTTGCCCTGAAGTATAAAGAGTACCTCCCTTTAGTATGGCTTGGTTATAAGGTCCAATTGGAGCTGGAGCTTTATCGGTAAAAATTATTTTTTTCATAACTTTATCTTTTAGTAGTACTTCTTTTATCCCATTTGATGTCGCTTAAGACTCCCGATTTTATTCCGATGAAGAATCCCCAATTGGCATTATTTCCAAAAGGCGTCCAGTTGAAATCCATTCTCCAGCTTAACAAATCTCTTTCAAAGCGAAGTTGTGTAAATGTCACTCCTTTTTGTACAAAATCATAACCAGTGGATACTCCTGCTTTCCATTTAGGGGTTATATCTGCATTTGCTGAAATCATAATCGAATTTCCAATAATCTTTTTTTCTCTATTATTATTTCCATAGGTAAGGGAATAAGCAAAAGTCATATCCCATGGTAATTTTGAATTAAAGAATTCTGAAATCACATCTTCACCTTCTTCATTTTCTCCAAATTGACTTTTCCGATTGTTATTTAAATCGGTATTAGAACCAAATAAATCATCTTCACGACCACCATTTCTTGCGCCCTGAGTATTTTTATCTTTCTTGGAGGTGTCTTTATCTTTACTTGTAATGGAATAGTTTAAGGTCATATTAGCACTAGTCATTCTAAAAAGACTTCCTCCATTATCTATATTGAATACATTTATTCTATTTCCAGAATTATCTATGGCATAAGGGTCTAAAGTTGCACCAAAGTTGACATTCATTTTTTTGTCAAATAATTGTGTACCTCCGCTAACTCTCATCGGAGACCATGCAAGTGAGGTGACACCGTTTGCATCAAGATTATAACTGGCCTGAAAGTTTAAATTATTAAGTAGCATTATTTTTTTTGGTTCTACTTTTGTACTGTCTTTGTCAGTAACTTTCGCTTCAAAAGTATTGCTTAAATCAAATCCTAAAGTATTTGAATTCGAAATTCCAGGTGCTCCAAAAATACCACCTTCAAATCGGGAATATTGTTTTGTCATTGTGCCACTTGCGTCAGTAGCATAAGTATCGTAATATTTTTCAAAACTAGGGGTATATCCATAAGATATTGAAGGTCGCATCACGTGTCTAATTGACTTTATCTTTTTATCATCACCAAAATTGAA
>CANEXR010000305.1 GCA_947443815.1 Flavobacteriaceae bacterium
AAAACTACAATTATCGGATGCAAATTCGATTGGTAAACTACTTTAGCAATATGGGACAAAAGTGTTCCGCCCTCAAATTCAAGTAATTGTTTGGGTTTTCCCATTCTGCTACTTGAACCCGCTGCTAAAATTAGTACTCCGCATTGTTTTATAATTCCATCCATTATTGGTTTATAATACTTCTATTTGAATGTCTAAGAAATCTCTCGAATGGATAACTTCCTCTTTAAGTTTCAACATACCTCCTTTTTTGCCTTTCAAAACAGCTTGAATTTCGGCTATAATACTTAGCGCTATTTCTTCGGGAGTTTCCGCGCCAATATCTAATCCTGTGGGGCTGTATAATGTTGAAATTTTATCAATATCCAATGACAAACCATCGTTCTTTAACTCCTCTACCATGCGATTTAATTTCTTTTTGGGGCCTAAAATACCGATATAAGGAACCGAAGCACTACATAAAGACTTTAAAAAATAGTAATCACATTTATAACTGTGGGTTACCAAAACAAAAAAAGTTCGGCTGTCATAGTCCAAATAATTTAAAGCCACATCAGGATTAGCCACAATTGTAGCTGAGGCCGTAGGAAAACGTTCTTTATTAGCATGCGTATTTCTTCGATCTACAATTCTAAAATCCCATCCTAATACATCCGCAAACTTCATAAGAGGTAGCGCATCATTTCCTGCACCTAACACCACTAATGAAACTGGTGGATGAATAAACTCAAAAAATGCCGTAATGGATTCCTCCTTGGATTGGTATTCTTTAAAACAGGATTCCTCCTTTTTCATCGCTTGCTCCAAATCCTTTAAAATAGCGAATTCCAATTGGCTAGCTGGTATTTTACCAGAAATTTGACCGTTTTCTTCTAATAACAAACAGGTTCCATATTGCTGATTCTGATTGTTATTCAAATCGAATAAGGTAACCAAAACTGCTTTTTGACGAACGGCTAATGCTTGTCGAAGTAACAGCATCGGATTGTCAACTTGTTTCGAATCAATACTTTCAAACAGCACTTGTAT
Organism: Flavobacteriaceae bacterium; assembly: GCA_947443815.1. Taxonomy (GTDB): domain Bacteria; phylum Bacteroidota; class Bacteroidia; order Flavobacteriales; family Flavobacteriaceae; genus Flavobacterium. The sequence continues at coordinate 1,030 of CANEXR010000305.1, forward strand.
CAGTCCTTCGCAACCCAAATGAATGCCCATTTCTGAGTCATCTTCCTTTGATGTATCATAAGTAAAAAGCGTGTTTTTTTGTTCAGAAATAGCGAACAATGCTTTTTTTAAGGCGTCTCCTTCTAAGCAACCGCCGCTAATAGCTCCTGTTATTTTTCCATCCTCATTTACTAACATTCTTGCTCCTGGTCTTCTGTAAGAAGAACCATCCAAATGAACCACCGTCACCAAAGCTGATTGTATATTATTTGCACTTGTATTCTCGTACTTTTTAATAATGTCTTGCAGTTCTTTCATTTTTTTAGATTTTATATAAGAAACCTTTGAGCTTAATAATAAAAATAATGACCTCGTACCGATTATTCAAAGATATTTATTTTTAAAAAATTTTTCGTTTATTAAGGTGCGCTTTTTGTCTGCTCGGTGATCTGTAAACCTACCATTAAGTTTCTGAGACTATAGCAGGTTTGGAACTAAAGTAAGCCCATTATTCTGATTTGCTAAATCATTTCAAATAATACAAAATCAGCTTTCCATTAAGCCAAGTAGCCAATTATCTTGTTGTAGTTGTCTGTCATAATTAGCCTTTCCACTTAACGTAATTTGTTATTCCGTTTTCATCCCAATCAATTTTCAAAGTGTCTTTTGTAGCATTTTTAATTAATCCAATACTACAATAATCATTAAAATAAACTTTGATAGTGTCTTGGTCTATTATATAAGGCATGGCTCCATCTCCATCATAATCTACTAAATAAAATGATTTTTTTGTCAATTCAAAATCTGCGTGAGGGCCATCAGGATCTAAAGTCCAAATTCCAAAAAGTAATTTCGAATCGAATTTAGGCTTGACTATTTTACTCTGTTTTGGTCGGTCTATATTTAATTCTCTTTTATTATCTGGGTTCTTTTCAAAATTTGCTTCAACAATTCTATTATGTTTTTTTTGCCATATCGAATTCTCAATTTTTGTTGCTTTTACGATGCTTTTTTTATCGCAAGAAATTGCAATTAATATACAAATAATTAATAACCATTTTTTTACCATTCTGTTTTTTGATTAAAGCATAACACCCCATGACTTGGTGTTCAGTTGGAAATTATAACACAAAATATCACCAAATATGATGATGAATTTTAACTTTAAAAATACCTAAAACTAATACTGACACTAAACCGCTTTTAGACGTTCACTGTTATCTTGGGTTAAATTTCTCCTTTATAATTTGGATCAAAATCTACCATCCATTCAATTCCATATTTGTCTCTAAACATGCCAAAATAGGAACCCCAAGGACTGTGCGCAATAGGCATTTCAATTTGTCCGCCAGCAGAAAGTCCGTTGAATAATTTATCTGCTTCCTCTTTGCTTGCTGCACTGATTGCTATTTTAGACCTGTTTTCGTTTTCATTTGTTTTCCCCATACTTTCGGGAACATCATTCGCCATCAAAACATTTTTGCCAATAGGCAAAGCAATATGCATTATTTTTTCAGCTTCGTTTTCTGCTACAATAAATTCTGGACTTGACATGTCTTTGAAACGCATAACTTTTGCGAATTCACCGCCAAAAACTGATTTGTAAAAATTGAATGCTTCTTCTGCATTACCATTGTAGTTTAAATAAGGATTTATAAGTGCCATATTTTTATTTTTTAAAATTGTTACTATACTTTTTTACTCAAATTCTTCAAAGTTATCGTTAAGAAACATAGCAAATCTATTATTTCAAAATGACATTTGCATTAAGCCTATGCTGAAATACGTTGCAGTAACTATTTTATGCAGTTTTACTTAATTTTCACTAAGTCTAATTCTTCTAAAAGCGTTGAGTAACTTTTTAGATTACGTGAATTAAAATCATAAACCTTAATTACTAAAGTTGAATCACAATTAATCACAGAAAATGAATTACCAGCGTTTCCAGAAAATTTTTCTTCAACTTTTGATGTTATCATCCTTTTCATATAATCAGTTATAGACTTTTTTCCTGAATCATGTAATTTTATTGTCTTTTGAAAGATTACAATTTCAATATTTTCTCCATTTTTATTACGTTTGTCGCAATCAATTTTGGTTTTTTCATAATCAAGAAAATAGTCTTTATAGTTTCTTTCTTTTGAATAAATTTTTATTTTTTCATTGTGTCCACCCCATTCTCCGCACTCACTAAATCTAGCATTTATTTTTATACTCGCATCAACTCCAGTCGCACCTAATTGAATTGGATCAAAAAAAACAGTTGAATTAATTTTATTTTCATCATCAAGTGACTCTTGTTTTTTTGAACATGAAAAAATAATAATTAAGAGTATTATGTATGTAATATTTCTCATGTTTCTTATTTGATTGAATTGTTCCAACGTTTTTTGGAAC
>CANEXR010000306.1 GCA_947443815.1 Flavobacteriaceae bacterium
ATGATTTATCGTCTTGCGTTGCCTAAAAATAGATTTTAACTCCAATTTTGAAGCTCAATAATGTTGCCGTCTGGGTCTGAAATATAGATAAACTTTAGTAGTCCAACATTTTCAACATAATGTTCGCTTAATGCACCAATTTTTGAGGCTCCATTTTTTAATGCTAATTCTAAAAGTTCAATTATATTGTCTACTTGAAAAGCGATGTGTCCAAACCCTTTTCTGTTTGCTAAAGGTTTCTCGGAATTTATTATTTCAGAATATTGATAAATTTCTAAAGTCGGTCCATTATCGCCATAACCAGGAAGTCGTAAATGCATTCCTTGTATATGAGCATTCAAAACCCCAGTACCTTTGTCAAGCCACGCTCCCTTTTGGTTGCGTTCTGGAGGAACTGGGATACAGTTAAAAACTAATTCATAAAAGTCTGCTAGTGTTTTCCAGTCTTCAGTTATAATATTGGTATGTCCGTATTTTAGTATCATGTTTAATTTGAATTTGTTATTATTTTACATCATAAGTGCCAGTGTGAGATTGTCTACAATCTCGAAACAATAGGGTATAAAATCGAACTTAACCTATTGCTTTGCAAATAGTTGGATGTCTCTTATACATTGATGGTATGCAGAGTCTTAGGTTTTTAATTTGTTTTTTGATAATGAGTAGGTATTTTTTTTAAAGCGCTCTATTTCCAAATCAAAATTATCATTCCTGCCAAGATAAACCCTGCACCGACTACTACTTTTGCGGTCAATGGCTCTTTCAGAATAATAAAGGAAAGTAAAAGTGTTACTACAATACTGGCTTTGTCAATACTTGCCACATATGAAACCTGTCCTTCTTTCATTGCTCTGTAGTAAAAAATCCATGATAAAGAAGTAGTGATACCCGAAATCGCCAAAAATAATAAATTGCTTTTTGGCGCTTGTTTTATTTCGGTTATAGCGTTATTAAGCAAAAAAGCATTTGTCATAACGATAGCAAAAACAACCATTGTTCTGATACTCAACGCTACATCACTGCTTAAATTTTTCATGCCAAATTTGGCAATTACAGAGGTAAGCCCTGCAAAAAGCATTGAAATGATAGCAAATATTTTCCACTTTTCCATTTTATAATTTTATTTTAAGTCCACCATTGAATATAAATCCGTCTGTCGGTGTATAAACTTCTCTAAATTGTGGGTTTTGTATTGTTCCCGAAAACATTGCTTCATATCGGGATTGCCGAACATCCAAAAAGTTTTCAAAGTTCAAAAATACACTTAAATATTTGTTTACGATATATTCACCCGAAACACCTATTATCCAATAATCGCTAACCCTTTCAGTGTTCGTTAAATATTGCTGTCCATGAAGTGGGTTGAGTTTCTTAGTTTTCTCAATTCAGAGGTATTATCTTTTACCAATTAGGAAAACTGAAAGTCCCGCTAAAATTTCTGTTTTTGCAACCATTTTATTAATTCGTCATTATCCACAATACTCCAAGAATGTGGATGTCTTCTATTGTCAGGTTTTCTATACCCTTTATTTTGAGTTGTTATTAATTCTGCATTTTGATTTCCAAGTCTATTTAGTTCATTAATCATTGCTGAACATTCTGTTGCATTCATACTCGTAAAGTCAGCTCCACGTTCTTTTAACCACCAATTTATGTCAGGTTCTGTGTAAACTCTCAAAGGTATTTGTTTCAGTTTTTTAATTGCAATTTGCGTTGTGTCTGAAAATGAGTAAGGCGAAATATTATAATATTCGGAAAGATTTGTTGTTGGGTTTCCACCAGTTTCTTTTTCAAGTCTGTCTATCATATAAACATTCTCTTGATTGGCTTCGTTTTCTTTTGAAAGTCGAATATCTCTTTTTGCGGAATTATAAAATCGTTCAAAGTCGAGTGGTGGATCAATCGCAAAAACGGCAGTTGGTTTAATTTCAGTATTTTCTGCATATTTGATTACACAACTACCACCAATTGAAAATCCACCAATATAGAATTTTTTGTCAATAAGTTTATATTTTGAAGTTACATCTTTAAGAATTTTGTCAAAAGTTTGTTGGCTCAGATGGTCTACACCAAAAGACAAAATTCCGTCTTGAAAAGTTGGAATAATTGTTAAAATCCCGTTTAAGGCTAATTTGTTAGGCAAATCAGTTTGCTGTAAAACGTTTTCTGCTGTTTCGCCAAAACCTGGAATTAGAAAAATATATCCGGTCCATGGAAGTTTTGGCGGATAAATTATTGTATAACAGTTTTTTGTTTTATCAGTTTCGTCAAGAAAGACTTTCTCGATTTTTGGGACAGAGCCTTTCTGCCCATTACTATTAATAGAAAAAAGTGAAAAAGTTAAAATTATTAAAACAAGTTTATTCATAAAGGGTGTTCTTTTTTTGTTGCTGGTGCATTATTTTTGCTGGTAATCTTTGTCTGTAAAAAAATTAAAATCTACCTCTTAGGCATCTAATATTTGAGATTTTCATTTTGCAATTTTAGGAATGCCTTCAAAAATCAAATTAGGTTTTTCACGATTATATGTTTTGGTCCTAAATTATGACCATTCTTTGGATTTACCTCCCAAACGATAGCGAACAGGTGGAGCAAATGATACCAAATAGAAAACCAACTTTAATTAAAGCTATTGCCGAAAACCGTTTTAGTACTTATTATGTATTTAGTGTTATATTTCTATCATTCAAAATTTGATCAACTGCTATTCTAGCCTCATCAACTAATTTATCATTCTTATTTTTTCTAACTAATTCTTCCGAAGAAAGGTTTTGAAATTCACGTTTATAAAAAGCAACCCTGTTTTCTTGTGCTTTTCCGACTTCTGTCGGATCAACACCAAACCATTTTTCTTTTAAATCCATAAGTTCACTAATCCTAAAAAAAAATAAAACTACCAGTAATACAAAGGGAAATAAGCTTAAAAACCAAATAGATGCACCAAAAGCTTCACTAAAATTTACTGCATTAAAAGAGGATAACACTAAAGTAAATATTAATATTCCGAGACTCTCCTCTTTTTTTTTCAAGTAGCAAAGTAGTTGAAACAATAGTTGCACTTAGAATTCCAAATAAGAATGGAACTCGAAATTGTGGATTTAGAATTACTGAACTTATAATACTTATCCAAAGTATTATTAGGATTATTATTTCGGTTTTCGCCTTACGCATAGGTGTTGAAATATTACTAGTAACTTCAGTCTGTGAAAAAACCTCCGTTTGTATACCCTCAAATATAATAAAATACTGGTATAAAAACAGGATTTTTCGTATTTTATAAATGCAATTTATTTCAGGAATTCCCTATTATCAAATGCTTATTTCAAGTTTGTAAAACAGAGAAAACCAGCTTGAAACTAC
>CANEXR010000307.1 GCA_947443815.1 Flavobacteriaceae bacterium
AAGTTGAAATGGTTATTCGAGGCTATGTTTCTGGTCATGCGGCTCGTGAATATGCATTAGGAAAAAGACAGATTTGTGGCGTGACAATGGCTGAAGGTTTAAAGGAAAACGATAAATTTCCTATGCCAATCATCACACCAACTACAAAAGCAGATAATGGAGAACATGATGCGGATATTTCAAGAGAAGATATCTTATCAAAAGGGATTGTTAGTCAAGATGATTATTTGGTTTTAGAAAAATATACTAGAGCTTTGTTTCAAAGGGGAACTGAAATTGCAGCAAGTCGCGGTTTAATTTTAGTAGACACCAAATATGAATTTGGAAAAACAAAAGAAGGTGTTATTGTTCTAATTGATGAAATACATACACCCGATTCCTCGCGGTATTTTTATGCTGAAGGATACCAAGAAAGACAAGATAAAGGCGAAGAACAGAAACAATTGTCAAAAGAGTTTGTGCGTCGTTGGTTGATTGAAAATGGGTTTCAAGGGCTGGAAGGGCAACAAATTCCAGAGATGACTGACGAATATATTGAGTCTGTTTCAGAAAGATACATCGAATTATACGAAAACATTTTAGGAGAAAAATTCGTAAAAGCCGATATTGATAATATTGACCAACGAATTGAGGAAAATGTATCAGCTTATTTAGCTTTATAAGCTTAATTTTCATAATTGAATAAAAATTTAATTATGAATAAAAATACTATTTACAAAACGGTGTGTTTAACATTATTAGTGTTGTCAGCAAATAATGTTTTTGGGCAAATTGATAAAAATGCTACAAGAGAAACGAAAGCTTTGTATAAAAATCTAAAGGATATTTCGAAAAGAGGTATCCTTTTTGCACATCAGCACGACACAGAATATGGACATGGTTGGTCAGGCGATGCCAATCGTTCGGATGTAAAATCAGTTACGGGTTCTTATCCAGCAATGATTGGTGTAGATTTTAATGGTTTATCTGGAAAACCAAAAGATGAAATAGAGAAAACCAAAATTGCACTTCAAAAAAACATAGTGGATACATACAATAGAGGAGGAGTGACCACAGTATCTTGGCATTTTTCTAACCCAGCCTCCGAAGGCGGTTTCTATTGGAAAGAAGGTATTTCTGTTCCTGCGATTTCTTTAATCAAGCCTGGAGGTGCTAAAAATGAAGTGTATAAGGAAATATTGAAAACAATTGCTGATTTTGCACATTCAGTTAAAGGGAAAGATGGCAAATTAGTTCCTATGATTTTCAGACCATTCCATGAATTCGATGGGGAATGGTTTTGGTGGGGCAAACCTTATGCTTCAAGAGAAGATTTTATTGCAGTTTGGCAGTTTACAGTTGCTTATTTACGTGATACTTTAGGGGTGCATAATTTTATTTATGCTTTTTCACCCGATAATAAATTCAATTCCGAAGAAGAATTTTTAGAACGTTTTCCAGGAAATGAGTATGTAGATATGGTAGGAATGGATAATTATGGTGATTTTGGTAGAGATGGAAAATACAATATTCCTGATGCAATTAAGAAAATTAAAATAGTTTCTGATTACGGAATAAAAAATAAAAAATTAGCGGCACTAACTGAAACGGGTTTAGAATCAATTCCAAATGCAACTTGGTGGACTGCAACTTTGCTTAAGGTTTTACAATCGGAAAAAATGGAATTGTGTTATGTATTAGTTTGGAGAAATGATAGTACGAGTCCAACACATTATTATGCTCCATTTCCCAATCAAACGAGCGTTCCTGATTTTATTAAATTCTATGAGGATCCGTACACACTTTTTGAGAAAGATTTAAAAAGAATATACCATCGTAAATTTTTAGGAATTTTTTAATTTCTGGAATAGGTATAAATATAAAAGCGTAATTCAAATTTGAACTGCGCTTTTATTTTGGTGTAAAACTATTGTTTTTCAAGCTCTGTTTTCAAATTATTCAATCCGTCTTGTAGATCTTTCCCTAACATTTTATCAATATTCATGATAACTAGCATTAAATTCATGGGATATGGCGACACTCCATTAAAACCCCATTTTACTTTAGTTTGATTTGGTGTGATGGCTTCTGTAGTCATATATGCCATGTCGGTTGATTCGAAAGGGACTTTAAAACGTAATTCGAAGTCAATTCGCTTTCCTTCAATTATTTTTTTGATTTCTTGTTCCCCAACTCCTAGATTTTTATCTTTACTATCCCAAGTTGATATTGCGCCTACTGTTCCATCAATTCCTCTAAAGGTCTTTTTCATGGCCGGATCTTTTTTTGCCCAAACACTAAAATTATCCTGATTTTTTAAATATTTCACATAGTTAAAAACACTATCCTTAGGCTGATTGATAACAATTTCTCTTTCTACTGAATATTCATTCGGTAAAAATAAAGCGATAACTAATGCTAATACAATTATACCCAAAAGCGCAAAAATAATTCTTTTGATGATTTTCATGATTCCTATAGTTTTAAGTGAATAATTATTTTGAAGTTTTAAAATTAGTTTCATAACAGTTAATCCAATCCTGAACAGTCATTTTTTGAACTAATGCAGCAATTAAATTAAAAGGAATTTGATCTAGTTTTTTGAATCGAATACAACTTTTGCCCATATCTAATTTTTGGGAACTGTGTTTTGGAAACTCAGTAATAAACCAATCAAGTAATTTTGGATCTGCATAAATACCCATGTGGTATACTGCTATGAAGTTTTTTTGAGAAGCAATATTTAAAAAGGGTAGTGGTAACTTGGTGTTGCAATGGTATCCGTTTGGATAAATAGAATGAGGAACAACATAACCTAACATACCATAACTCAATTGTTCAGAAAAACCATCAGGAATATTTTTCTGAATGGTTTCTCGAAGTGTATAAAAAGCACTTTTCCTTTCTTCAGGGATTGCTTCTAAATACGCTTTTATTGTTTGTGCAGTTGATTGCATTTTTAAAATAGTTTACGTAAAGTTAGTAAAAAATACGATTAGGTTATTTAGTTTTTTTTTCTGCTGACAATTGCAGTTTGGTTTTGTTTAATATATATTTAAATAAAAAAAATCACAACTTAGATTTTTTTTATTTAAAAGCTTGAATTTCAAATAGTTGTATTTTTTTTATTTTTGTATAAGTTAATTATTTGTTAAAATTAAGTACTATGTAAAACACAATACCTTTTTTTAGATATATATTTGCATAGGATATTAGTCCGAACAAATAAATCATCAAAAATCAATCAATCAAAAATCAATTATCATGAAAAAATCAATTGTTTATTTAGGAATTGCTCTAGTAACATTCTCAACAATCTCTCAAGCATCAACTCCAATTTCTGTTGTACAAAAAGAAATCAAAATTTATG
>CANEXR010000308.1 GCA_947443815.1 Flavobacteriaceae bacterium
CTTCAATAATTCCGCTTGCGTTTGCTACCCCAGATGCTGCAATCCATTCTTCGTTTACAGAGGGTAAAATAGGTGTTGTAGCATTGCAAAAATAGCTTGGAGTTAACACTCCATTTGAATACAAACGATACACCAGTTTGTTTACAGTAGTGCCAATAATTCCAGTTCTTGGGGTATTCAAAGGAGTGATTTCATTTTGAATTAAATTCGAATCAATAGCATCTAATGTCAAAGCTTCACTGCTGGTATAATTATAAATTTGTTTTGAAGTGCTGCATTGCTCTACGTTTTCATCAAAGCCAAAAGGCAGTGTAGTGGCTGTAGTTATATAATCTCCAAAAGGGAAGGTTTCTTTAACTAAGGTTTTCCCGTTTCCGATATCAAAAGTAATATTCTTAAAAACGATATTGTGATTGTAGCCTGTAATTTTCGTTCTACCAGTAGTCGCATCAGTTGTTTTTATTGCTGTAGTTATGATTTGTATGGTACCATTAGTAGCGATCCATTCATCAGTAACTTGCGGTGAAGCTGGCGGAATGGTTTCGCAAATGTTGTCACTGCTAACTTTTCCGTTATAAAATCGATACACAACACGATTACTGCTACTAATATTTAGGATTGTTGGTTTCCCTTCTGCTGTAGGTTCATTTACAAAAGAAGTAGTTGGAATTTCTAATAAAAGTGATTCTTTATCTTTTAGTTTGTATATAATGTTATTTGTAGTACAACTTTGTGTGGGTACATCATTAAAGCTAATGTCTTCTTGAATTAAATTTCCATCATCACAACTGTTTAGTAGCACTAAAAAAACCAATAAGCTTACAACTCTTTTCATTTTTATAAAATTTGAAACAAAAATAGAATTTTTAATTTGTTCCAAATGCATTACTATTCAAAAACATAGAATTTAACAACAAATTTGGTTTTTAAAATTTGAATTTTACATTATGAAAGATAGTTCATTTATATTCTTAATGTAATGTTTTGAGCTTTTAAAGCGAATAGAAATCATTATCTTTGTCCCAATTTAATTAAAAATATGAGACTTAATAAATACTATTTATCCGCATTTTTAGCTTTTTTTATTTGGGGATTTTTTAGTTTGGCTTTAAAACCATTGCACAATTATGCCTCTTTAGACATATTATTTTATAGGGTCTTTTTCAGTGTAACTTTGATGCTATTTATTAATGTTGTTTTTAGGCGAGATGTGTTGCTTAAGAATTGGAATCATTTCAAAGGAATGACTTATAAACAGCGGAAAAATGTAGTTATTTTAACATTAGGAGGAGGGTTGTTTTTATCTTCCAATTGGTTTGTATTTATATTTGTAATGAATCATGTTAGTGTAAAAGCAGCTTCACTAGCCTATTTGATTTGCCCAATTTTGACAACAGTTTTAGCTTTTTTTATATTAAAAGAAAAATTAAGCAAATGGCAATGGGTTGCTGTATTGATTAGTGTTTTTAGTTGCAGTTTACTCGCATTTGGTCATTTTAAAGCTATTTTTTTTAGTCTTGTTACTGCAACAACTTATGCCATGTACCTTGTAAGCCAACGAAAGAATAGTCAATTGGATAAATTTATAATTCTAAATATTCAATTGCTTTTTACGGCCATGATTTTACTTCCGTTTTATCCGAGATATAGTGGACCAATTCCCGTTGAACCATTATTTTATGGTTGTTTATTGGTTATAGTAGTGCTTTTTACCATAATTCCACTGTTTTTGAATTTGTACGCTTTAAATGGAATAAATTCTGCTGCGGTTGGTATCATGATTTACATTAACCCAATTATTAATTTCATATTAGCTGTTTTTTATTACAAAGAAGCAGTTAGTAACATTCAATTGATTTCCTATTTTTTAATAGTAGTTTCCATAATTGTATTTAATGAAAAGCAACTCTTTTCTCCAAAAATAAAAAACTAGGATTCAAAATAATTTTTAATTTTCAAAATAAATGAAGAAAGTATATCTCGATAATGCTTCTACAACAGCTATCCGAACAGCAGTTATTCAAGAAATGACTAAAGTAATGGTTGATGATTATGGTAATCCTTCATCAACGCACAGTTTTGGACGTCAAGCTAAAAATATTTTGGAGCTTTCTAGAAAATCAATTGCAAAACAGTTCAACGTTCCTGCTCAAGAAATTATTTTCACTTCCTGTGGTACAGAAGCTAATAATTGGATACTTCGTTCGGCAGTAAAAGATTTAAAAATAAAACGAATTATTACCAGTAAAATAGAGCATCATGCCGTTTTGCACACTGTTTTGGCATTGCAAAATGAATATGATATTCAGGTTGATTATGTAGCTATTAAGTCTAATGGCGAAATTGATATTACCAATTTAGTCGAATTACTTTCACAGGAAACGAAGACTTTAGTAAGCTTAATGCATGTCAATAACGAGATTGGAACTGTTTTGGATTTAGAACGAGTAAGTCTCATTTGTAAGCAACATAATGCTCTTTTTCATTCTGACACCGTTCAATCTATTGGGAAAGAAGAAATCAATTTGCAAACAATTCCAATCGATTTTATAGTTGCTAGTGCGCATAAATTTCATGGACCTAAAGGAATTGGGTTTGCTTTTGTTCGAAAAAATTCAGGTTTGCAACCTTTGTTTTTTGGTGGAGAACAAGAAAAAGGATTGCGTCCAGGAACTGAAGCTTTGCATCAAATTGCAGGAATGGCAAAAGCTTTGGAAATTTCGTATGCTAATTTAGAATCGGAAACAGCACATATAGTGGGCTTGAAAAAATATTTAATCCATCAGTTAGAGATTGAATTTCCTAATTTTATAATCAATGGAAGTCCAGATGGATTTTATACGCTTTTGAATGTGATATTGCCTTTTTCTGATGATAAAACAGCCCTGTTATTGTTTAATTTGGATATGAAAGGAATTGCTGTTTCCCGTGGTAGTGCCTGTCAATCTGGAAGTATAAAACCTTCGCATGTTTTGGCTGAAATGCTTTCGAATGAAAATCTAAAAAAGCCAAGTTTGCGAATATCTTTCAGTCATAACAATACCATTGCAGATATTGATGCGTTAATTCAGGCATTAAAAACCATTTAAACAAAAGCGATTTACTTGTTTTTTAAACTATTGGAGTAATTATGAATCCGCGTTTTTTCCATAATTAACCGTACTTTAAAATAGCATAATGTAGATTTGGCACCTTGATTTATATTGATGTGTTTGTCTTCTAATCCATCATATGAAGCACCGTTTTCAGGATTATACATGATTTTTTTATATACTCAACAACTATATATAAGGAGTAACATCTAAAGAGAATAATTCTAATTCAACAGAGATATTTTTAA
>CANEXR010000309.1 GCA_947443815.1 Flavobacteriaceae bacterium
ATATTATAAACAGCGCCAACAAACCTAATTTGAGACTGATTTGCAAATTTTTGTTTAAGATACTTTCCGTACTTTGTGTTGTGATTTCCAATGACTAAAATAACCCTTTTTGTTGCATTCAACACAACACCATCAAGAATCATTTCAATATTGTTTTCCGGTTCCAATCGTGCTAAAATCAGGTTGAAATTATATTTTTCTACCTGATACTCTTTCAATAATTCTTCATTAGGATGTTCAAAAACGGTTGCGCCATAGGGAATATATGTTGACTCTTTGGCATATTTCCCTTTTAAATAGTGTTGTATTCCCAAAGAATCCGAAACCAAATAATCGCTTTTTTTAGCCGCAATCTTTTCAGCAAATTGTAATAATTTTTGAACTATTGGAGAATATTTGGTTCTTTTCCATTCCAAACCATCCATGTTTGTGATACTAATTGTTTTTTTTGGCAAAAGAAAATACCAAAAAGCACTGCTTGTGTAACCCAACTGCAAGATAATATCAAAATTTCTTTTACGGGAATCCATAATGCAATTCAAATCATAAATGAATTGTCCTGCTGTCCCTATTTTGTATTCGGGATCATAACAATGAATAAGTTGTACTCTTTTAAATGTTTTTTCTTGATAAGGATGATTGTGCGAATTATATACGTATACATCATGGTTTTTCTCGGCTAAATAAACAGAAAAAAATTCGGCAAATTGCTCAAAACCTCCGTAATGATTGGGGATACCACGGGTTCCTAAAATTGCTATTTTCATTAATTTAATTTTTCTTATATTAAATCTAAATCTTTAAAAGGGATAAATAACCTTTGTAGGTCTCTTCGGCTGTTTTTTCCCAAATATAATTTTCAACTACTTTTTTCTTTAAAGCTTCATTAATTGGAGCTTTGTAGGCATTATCGATTGCGTTTTTTATAGAAATAACATCATCTGGTTCACAATAAAACGCAAAATCTTCAAAATAATCATACGTGTCACCTTTTCTAGTAACAACAATATTACAATCCATAGCTGCTGCTTCTAATGATGATAATCCTGGCGTTTCCATCCAACTTACTAGGGCGTGTACTTTTGCTACTTTGTATAAATCCCTTAATTCATCATGTGAAATAGCTCCTAAAAATATAACATTATTACCAGCTGCTTCCCTAACTTCTTGCACGTATTTTTTTTGATTTTTAGATTCCTTGCCTGCTAAAACTAATTTATAAGGCGTTCCTTTTACTGCTTTTACTAAATTTAAAGTAGATTTTCGCCCTTCAATTCTTGCGGCACATAGAATACAATCTTGAAATTCGGCATATTTATTTGGCTTTTCAGGAGCCGTATCATTGCAAAACACTTTTTTATCTATTGCATTTGGGATACTAAAAAAACGAAAGTCTTTCAATTGAAATTCTTTGGCAACTCTATCCATTTCAGAAATAGAATTAGGCAAAAACACCGCGGTATTATCTACAATTTCTTTCATTAATCCATAAAATCCTTTGTAAATCATGGTATAAACCCCTTTATGGAAACGTTTTTCTGAAAAATGTTTGACAATTGTTTTTACATAACCGATTTGATATGGCGAAAGGACATTAGCCACTTTTTGAAAAAGTCCGCCACGTGCTTCTCTTTCAAACTCAGTGTAAAGTCCATATATTGTTGACAGTGCGATTTTTTTATTTTGCTTTTTGGCATTCCTCATTTGAAGATAAATATCTTGAGGTTCCATTAAGTTGAATAAATGTACTAAATCATATTCATTCAAATCCGGTTCTAATTCTAATGAAATATCAACACGAACGCCCAATTTTTCTAAAAACTCTTTGGTCTTTAGCATTTGAACCATGTCGCCACCAGGAGCGTCATATACGTTAGTTCTTGTCTGAAAAAGTACTTTCATTTTAAATTTTAAATAATTGCAAATATAGTTTTTATTAGTAGTTTTACGTTTCTGAATCTTAGGTTCCTATCATAAATGAAAAAAATTTTATTCCTTTTTGGAACACGTCCCGAAGCTATAAAAATGGCCCCACTAATCAAATGTTTCTCGAAAGATAAGCAATTTGATGTTAAAGTAGGTGTTACAGCTCAACATAGAGAAATGTTGGACCAAGTCCTGTTTTTCTTTGATATAAAAGTGGATTATGATTTAAACATTATGACCCCTAATCAGACTTTACATCAGTTAACAGCTGATTTAATTACTCGAATTACAAATGAAATTTTAGCAACAGAAACTTTTGATTATATATTTGTTCAAGGAGATACTACTACTGTTTTGGCTGCTTCTCTAGCCGCATTTTATCAAAAAATTAAAATTGTTCATATTGAAGCTGGATTAAGAAGCCACAACATGCAATCGCCTTTTCCTGAGGAAATGAACCGGGTTTTGACCTCTAAATTAGCCACAATTCATTTTTGTCCTACCGAAAATTCAAAAGCCAATTTAATCCAAGAAAATACAATCGAAAATGTATTTGTAGTTGGAAATACGGTCATTGATGCGCTTTTTTTGGGACTTGAAAAAGTAAAAAAAGCTTCTGAACAGCAATTATTAGAGCAGTATAATAACATTGATTTTAGTCGGAAAATAATTTTAGTTACTTGCCACCGAAGAGAAAATTTTGGAAAACCATTTGAAGAAATCTGTGACGCTTTATTAACAATAGCCTCCCAATTTGAAAATGAAGTTGAAATTGTCTATCCTGTTCATTTAAACCCAAATATTAAAGAAATTGCACACCAAAAATTAAATCAAAAAAATATTAAACTAATTGCCCCTCTCAATTATCCCGAACTGATTTGGATGATGGATAAAAGTTGTATTATTTTGACCGATTCTGGCGGAATTCAGGAAGAAGCACCAAGTCTAGGAAAACCTGTTTTGGTGATGAGAGAGATTACCGAAAGAATGGAAGGTATTACGGCTGGAACGGCCCTACTTGTGGGTTCTTCAAAAGATAAAATAGTTTTTGAAACCACCCGATTACTTACTGATATTTCCTATTACAATAGCATTTCTGTTGCCAGTAATCCTTATGGTGACGGAACTACTAGCGCTCAAATTAAAGCAATAATTGCTGGTTTTTAACCTTCTTTTTTAAAAAACAATAGCGCTCCTAAAATAAAAACATTGATGTCTCTAGGGTTATAAATTCCTGTAATAGTCAAAGTTGTAAACATAAAAACCAATCCTATTGCGGAAATATAAACCGTAATTATTTTAGTATTGAAATAAATCCTTCGGTATAAACCGATTAAAAACAACAGGTACATTCCTATTCCAATTATTCCAGTTTTGTATAAAATATAAACATA
>CANEXR010000310.1 GCA_947443815.1 Flavobacteriaceae bacterium
AGTGTCAAATTGCAATGCCATGGCAACGCTATTCTCAATAATATCCTGAAAACCTTGTTTGCCATAGGACAATAATGAAAACCAAACCGGTAAAGCCTTTAAGCGTCTAGAATTTTCTGGCAAAAAGTTAAGATAACTAAAATTGTCTAACGGATTTCCTAAATATGGCGCATTAGAGTTTTGGAAAGTTTCAATTTGAAGATTTTTATGTTGTTCTTTTACCAAATAAAAAGCACTTTCATAAGGTACATTCAACCATTTATGACAATCTACAGTAATACTATCCGCATTTTCCCAACCGTTAACCAAATGTTTGTATTTGGGTGAACAAGCGGCAAAACCTCCAAAAGCAGCATCAATATGCCACCAAAAACGATATTTTTCTTTGAGTTTTGTTATGGCATTAAAATCATCAAAATCGGCAGTATTCACTGTTCCCGCACTTGAAATTAAAATAAAAGGTTTCCCTTTTAGACTTTCTATATTTTTTTCTAAATCGGCTATGTCAATTGCTTCACGGTTTCCTGCTATTGTTTTAATTTTGGTGAAATTCTGACTTCCAATTCCCAGCATCGCCAAACATTTTACCGAAGAAGAATGTGGTGTAGCCGTAAGTACATTTACGGGTTCTGAAATTCCATTTTTAGCAAAATCCTTATCCAATTGGCTTCCAATCCATTGTCGCGCTACCGCCAAGCAGGTAAAATTAGACATTGTAGCTCCTGTTACAAATCCTCCTAAAAATGATGTTGGCAACTCTAACAATTGTAACAATAAATTAATCGTTTCAATTTCAATCAAAGCAGAAACACCTCCTTGTGCTTTTGTGGATTGTGCATTTGGGTCGTAAATTGTAGTCAACCAGTCTCCAACAATCGATGCTGGAGTAACTCCACCAGTTACAAAACCCCAATACCTAGGCCCTGATTGCGAAACCATTAAAGGTGCTAATCGTTGATTAAACTCTTCTAAAGTTGTCAATGCTCCCAAACCAGAATCATTTAAATTCCGATTGGTTGTTAGTGTATTTTGAGTCGAAGTAGGAACATTATCAATTGTATTTAGAAAATCAATTCCTTGCTGCTTTACTTTTTCAAGGATATTTTCGATGTCCTTTAAATCTTGATGTAAAATTGAGTTCATGTTTATTTTATTAAAAAATTAAAAAAAATACCCAATCGGTTACCAATAACCAATCGAGTATTTCAAATTGAAATTAATATCCCTTTAAATTTAAAAGACTTGATTGGCTATTTGTCGAATATTTTCTGATTTTCCCATAGAATAATAATGCAAAACGGGAACACCGGCTGCTTTCAATTCTAAGGATTGTTGAATGGCCCATTCGATTCCTACTTGTTTAATATCTGCATTATTTTTACATTTATCCACTGCATTTATCAAATCTTCTGGTAAATCAATTCGAAAAATTTGAGGCAATACTTGCAAGTGTCTTTGTACTGCAATTGGTTTTATACCTGGAATAATAGGAACTGAAATTCCCATTTCTCTGGCTTTGGCTACAAATTCAAAATATTTTGCATTATCAAAAAACATTTGTGTTACTACATAATCAGCACCCGCATCAACTTTTTCTTTCAGTCGTTTTAAATCTGAGATTAAAGAAGGTGATTCCAAATGTTTTTCTGGATAGCCCGCCACCCCAATACAAAAATCGGCTTTGTTATCAATATCCATAACTTCATGAAGGTATTTCCCTTGATTGAGTTGGTAAATTTGACTTACTAAATCTGTAGCATAATTATTTCCTCCTTCTTTTGGTACAAAAGACTGTTCGTCTTTCATAGCATCACCACGCAAAGCCATTACATTATCAATACCAAGGTAATGACAATCCACCAATAGATATTCTGTTTCCTCTTTGGTAAAACCACCACAAAGCACATGAGGAACGGTATCTACATTGTATTTATGCTTAATTGACGCACAAATTCCCAAAGTTCCTGGGCGCATTCTGGTTAATTTTTTTTCCAATAAACCGTTGCCTTTATTGACATAAATATACTCCTCTCGAGAAGTGGTAACGTCTATAAATGGCGGTTTGAACTCCATCAATGGGTCAATATTATCGTATAATTCCTGAATGCTTTTCCCTTTTTGAGGTGGAATAATTTCGAAAGAGAATAAGGTATTCCCTTTTGCGTCTTCAATATGTTTTGTTACTTTCATTTTCTTTAGTTTGAAGTTTAAGGTTTAAGGTTTAAGGTTCTCTTGAACAACTTTAAACTTTAAACTTTAAACAAAATTTTAACTTTAAACTATTTTTAATCTGCAATATTCGGGTTCAACCATTTCATGGCTACTTCGGTTGAAACACTTCTACGTTTGGCGTAATCAATTACTTGATCTTCTTTTATTTTTCCGAGACCAAAATACTTGCTTTCTGGATTTCCAAAATAATATCCCGAAACTGAGGAGGCAGGCCACATAGCCATACTCTCCGTCAATGTTACTCCAATTGCTGTCTCTACATTCAACAATTTCCAAATCGTTGGCTTTTCTAAATGGTCAGGACAAGCAGGATAGCCTGGTGCTGGACGAATTCCTTTATACTCTTCTGCAATCATTGCTTCGGTACTCATGTTTTCATCCGATGAATAGCCCCAAATTTCTTTACGTATTTTTTCGTGTAAATATTCCGCGAAGGCTTCTGCAAATCGATCAGCCAAAGCTTTGACCATAATCGAATTGTAATCGTCCAAATCTTTTTCGAATTCTGCCGCCCATTCATCCACACCAAAACCCGTAGTGACACAAAATGCGCCCATATAATCTACCTTTCCACTGTCTTTTGGAGCAATAAAATCGGCTAAAGCTATATTTGGAGCTCCTTTCGTTTTTTGTGATTGCTGGCGTAGTGTCAAGAATGTTTGTAATGGTTTTCCGTTTTCGTCCGTTAATTCAATATCATCATCGTTGACTTGATTCGCAGGAAAAATTCCATAAATTCCTTTGGCTTGCAATTTTTTTTCTCTCAAAATAACTTCCAACATTTCTTGCGCATCCGCAAAAACAGAAGTTGCTTGTTCTCCCACAACTTCATCCGTCAAAATTGCTGGATATTTTCCGAACAATTCCCAAGTCCTGAAAAACGGTGTCCAATCGATATATGGAACCAGAACATCCAAATCCACTTCTATAGTTCGTTCTCCAATTACATTTGGTTTTACAGGAGTATAATTATCCCAATCCAATTGCAATTTATTCTTACGTGCTTGCTCAATAGTCAAGAAATTTTTATCCCGTGAACGATTCAAAAATGTTTCTCTAAAAG
>CANEXR010000311.1 GCA_947443815.1 Flavobacteriaceae bacterium
CACATTGCCCGCGTCAAAAACAATCCGAGAATTACCATGCCGATTTTTGGAAACGGAGATATTGATTCTCCCGAAAAAGCATTGCATTATAAAAACGAATACGGTATCGACGGTATCATGATTGGTCGTGCTGCTATTGGTTATCCTTGGATTTTTGACGAAATCAAACATTACTTCAAAACAGGGGAACATTTAGCAAAACCCACTGTAATAGATAGAGTAGAAGCCGTACGAAACCACCTCACTTGGGCAATGGAATGGAA
Organism: Flavobacteriaceae bacterium; assembly: GCA_947443815.1. Taxonomy (GTDB): domain Bacteria; phylum Bacteroidota; class Bacteroidia; order Flavobacteriales; family Flavobacteriaceae; genus Flavobacterium. Next base: position 264 of record CANEXR010000311.1, read on the forward strand.
AGGCGAAAGATTGGGAATTGTAGAAACAAGACCGCATTATACCAATTATTTCAAAGGAATTCATTCTTTTAAAACGCACAAACAAAAATTAGTAACGCTAGACCGTCCTGAAGAATTGTTCGCTGCTTTGAATGAAATTGAGGAAGCGTATGTGGGTTATGAAGTGGTATAAAAAACAATAATTCAAATTATTATTTTTCAAATCACAAATCTTCAATCTAAAGCCTTAATCCAACAACTTTTTACTAACCCGACTACTCGCAATCAGGGATGCCATAAAGCCAAGCAATACAATCGTACCCATAACAATCCCTACATTTTCAAGAGAAAAAACTACTGGATAAGCTAGCGAAGGCGTAATCATTATCAATTGAAATTGTTGCTGTAACAATACAATTAGAATCCCTAAAACCAACCCGATAATTCCACCAAGAAAACTCAATAAAGTCCCTTGAAGCAAAAATATTTTTCGCAAGTCTTTAATTTCAGTTCCTAAATTGAACAAGGTTTTTAGGTTTCCTTTTTTGTCCAAAATCATCATAATCAATGCACCAATCAAGTTGAAAAGCGCTACTACAATCACCAATGTAAAAATCAAATACACAGCAATATTCTCCGTATTCAACATTTTGTACAAAGAGGCATTGAGCTGAGCTTTATTTTTTATGTCGATTTTATGGCTAAAAATAGTTTGAAGTTGTTCAATAATTGCTGCTTCATCTGCACCCGTTTTGGTTTTAAATTCAATTCCCGAAACTTGATTCGACTTGTATTCGAGCAGTTCTTGTGCTAAACTCAAATCTGCAAACACATATTTTGAATCCAAATCCTCACTAATTGCATAAATTCCAACCGGAATCAAGGCCGTTTTATTGAAAGCTTGCTCTGGATTTTCGATAGCACCTTTCCCTGGTTTTGGCACAAAAACTTCCAGTTGGTTATTAAAATCGAGTAATCCCATGGAGAATTTTTGAGCAATTCCGTACCCAACAACCACTTGATAGGTGTCAGGTTTGAGCCATTGCCCATTAAATAGTTTTTTTTCAATGCCGTTCACCACATTATAGTTGCGGTCAACTCCTTTTAGGTAAGTAACTTCTTGTTTGCCGTTAAAAGTAAATAAAACGCGCTCTTCTATTATTTTTGAAAACGAAACAATACCTTCAATGTTCTTAATTTCATTTTCTTGGGCGGTTGAAATAAGGAAAGATTTTCCCAAAATCGAGCTTGCTTTCAAATCCGGATCAATAGCATTAGTGAACGAAAGGCTAAAATCTTTCAATCCACTAAAAACGGATAAAACCACAAACAAAGCCAAAGCACCAACAATAATTCCCAAGCTGGCAATACGATTGATAATATTAATAGCATTATTTTTACTGTTGCTAATAATGTATCTTTTGGCTATGTAAAGGGGAAAATTCAAGTTTATGAATGTCTTCGTTTTTCAAGAAGGTCTCTGTTTTCAATCGGATTTTCTTGGTTTTTCAAGGCATTATCAATCTTTTCAATATAATCCAAAGAATCATCAATAAAGAAAACCAAATTAGGAACTTTTCTTAATTGCAAACGCACCCGTTGAGACAAATCATGTTTAATTAAAGTCGAATTCGTCTTAATTGCTGCCAAAGTTTCCTTCGCTTTATCCTGAGGAAAAATGCTTAAATGTACTGTAGCCACAGACAAATCTGAAGTTACAACCACCTTGGATACCGAAATTATCAAATTTGTAACTCCGTTTTTTCTCACTTCACCTTGCAAAATGTCAACCAAATCTTTTTGGATAACCCCGCCTATTTTTTTCTGTCTATTTGTTTCCATGCTGCAAAAATACTACTTTTAAGTTTTATTCGAACAAATTTTAAAAGGAAGCTGTTAATACCTGTATTTTTAGGAGCTATTTCCTGCTGTACGCTATATCTTTCCCGCCGAACACCGGCAGGAAAGGATGCCGCTACCATCAGGGCTAGGGATTCTAGAATTAAATAAGTTTAGGTTTTAGAATGAAAAGTAACGGATTTCAAAAAATTATTCAGTAAATCTAAACAATTCAATTAGGTTTACTTCTAAAGCTTTTGATACTATTTCTAAAGTAGATAGTGTTGCATTTGCTTTGCCAGCCTCTAATCTGGACATATTACTTTTTTCAAAATTACATTTGGCAGCCAAATCCTGCTGAGAAATATTTTTCTCAAAACGAATTTTCTGAATGCGTTTGCCTACCTGTATTTGTATGGATTCTTTCAAACTTCAATTATCATTTACGATAAGTCAAAATTTGTTTTATATTTGTTTAATTTGGTTATCATATATGATAACTAATAAATTATTTTCTCCAAATGAGGAAAGCCGTAAAGTAATGTGTTTTATGCTTTATAGATTTGACAGAGGTAGAAATAAACCTAAAAAATTAATAATAAACAAAATAAATAAATTATGGATTTGAAAGACCTACTTAAATTAATTGCCGACCGAACAAAACACAAAGACAGCATTCAAACCGAAGAAGCTACAAAAAATGCATTTATAATGCCATTTTTGCAAAGTTTAGGTTACGATGTTTTTAATCCATTAGAGGTTGTCCCTGAATTTGTTGCAGATATTGGAATTAAAAAAGGAGAGAAAATTGATTATGCAATTTTTAAAGATGGAAATCCAACAATTTTAGTTGAATGCAAAGATTGGCGACAAAATTTGAATGTTCACGACGGACAACTTTTAAGATACTTTCACGTTTCAAAAGCAAAGTTCGGATTGTTGACAAATGGTATTGTTTATCGTTTTTATTCCGATTTAGTTATGCCAAATAAAATGGACGAAAAACCATTTTTAGAATTTAACATAACTGAAATTAAAGACAATCAAATTGAGGAATTGAAAAAATTTCACAAAGCAAATTTTGATGCCGAAAGCATTGTAAATACTGCAAGCGAAATGAAATTTATGAATGAACTCAAGCATTTGTTGAATAAAGAACTTACTGAACCAACTCCAGAATTTGTAAAA
>CANEXR010000312.1 GCA_947443815.1 Flavobacteriaceae bacterium
GGTTTAAAATAGGATTAATTTGTGCAGATGCTTCTGCCAAAGATTCATAATAAGTGACATCACTTAGTCCTGATATTCCATTTTTTAGGATCAAATCAACTTTAGTCAAATTATAGGTGGTAATATTATCGTTATCATCATCACATTGAACTAAAGTGGTGTTTTTTAAGTTGATTTCTGGAGTATATTCGATTTTAATTGCTTCTGATACAGAACAACCTGCCGAAAAAGCAACTTCTACTTTGTAATTTCCTGAAGCAACGACTTGATAAGTTGGACCAGTTTCTAAAGGAATTTCAATATTATCTTTGTACCATTTATAAGTATTCGTTGCTGGTAATTGGGTGTCTAAAATTAGCTTTTCTCCAAAACAAACGGGATTGTTATTCGCTAATAAACGGTCTTCTCCTAAATTAATTTTGGAAGAAAAACTACCCGCTTCCAAAAAGACCGCTGAATCATAGTATTCTTCTTTATCATCAGCAATCACTAACTTAATGTGGTAGGTTTTACCAGCTGTTACATTGGTTTGAGCTGTTAAAACTACGGTTTGCCCACTATAATTTACAGGGCTATTAAAAGAATTAAATCCGTTAAAATAATTCTGATTTATTGCTGGACAACCGGGCTTAATTCCTTCGGAACTATTGAAATCTTTTATTAAAGGATGCACATTTGTTGATGAAACTGCTGTTGTCGTTCCTGGCAGAACTGCTATATTTTTGTAATTCTCAGGGCTTCCTTTTTCTTTTATCAAAAAAGCAAATCCATCTGAGAATAAGCATGGAAAATAATCCTGGTATTCATTCGATGCAAAAATATAGTTAAAACTTAAAAAGTTAGTTAAAGGAGTGAAATCAAATTCAATTGATGTAGCATTAGTGCTTTTAATTCCCAAAGATTGATCTAAGTCAAGGTCTCCTTTCCAGTCAGAAGCACCACCACCACGGGTCTTTATAAATGGACCTTCTGAATTAGTACTGCTCCAAGTACTTAAAACTACGCCTTCAGTAAATGGGAAACTACTACTTCCTGAATTAAAATAACCATAACTATTTTGTCCTATTGAAGAGAAATCACCATTTACTTGTATATTAGAAACATTAGCACAAGAACTGTTTATCAAAATATTTTCTACGAGTTCTTGCCCCGATTTTGTATCGTCTACAACAATATATTGGGCGTTTGAAATCAAAAAGCTGCAACAGATTAGGCTGCAAAATAATATTCGTTTAATAATTTTCATAGCATACAAAGATACTATAAATCTCTATTTTTTAATAATTTGTATGAAAGGTAAATGAAAATTAAAGTCCAGCTGAGTACGATTAAAATTGTAGTGAAATGAACACTATAATCTTTTATATTTTCAACACCAATTTGGGTTCCAATAGTTTTTACTAATGACAATCTTGAAATGGGTTCAACAATTAAATTAGACATAGATTCTAAAGGGAAAAATTGCATTATTCGTGCAGCAATAGTGCTTTCTGGAAAAATCTTAAAAGTTAAAATTCCTTTTATGATTCCCTCAATAATATTCCAAACAAAAAGAAATCCTAATGCAAAAGCAGAACGTTTCACTAATATACCTAAAAATAAACAGAAAGAAAAAAAGGCTACTAATTTTATAAAAAAGGCGAGGAGATATTCTAAATCTGAAAAAACAATGCTTAGTTCTGTGTAGGATGAAAAACTAAATCCTAGAATTAAACTCATTATAAAAACAAAAACAGTTGATATAAATGCAAATAAAACAACAGTTAAAAATTTTGATAAAATGAATTCTTTTTTACTCATTCCATCAATGAGGTTTTGTTTTAGAGTGCCATAGCTATACTCGTTTGCCATCATTGATACAATAACAATAGCTAAAAATAATTTCAAAATGGCAGCTATGTAAGTGTTAAAATGCCAAATGAATGGAAAATTAAAAATTCCCATTTCTGCTAAATGAAATTTGAAAATGCCAAGGTCAAATTTAATTGAGGCAATTAATGCAATAAAAGAGAGTAATATGAAATAAGTTAAAGTCAATACACGACTGGCTTTGTTCAACCATATTTTTTGTAATTCTATAGAGAGTAATCGTTTCATATAAATAATTTGTATCGTTAATTTTTTAGAATAAGTTTATTTTTTGTTTTCAGTTAATTCTAAAAATTGTTCTTCTAGACTATTCTTTCTTTTTACTAAATGATTAAGACTAATATTTTTTTCAAAAAGAAATCGATTTAAATCTTTGGCTTCTAATTCTTTTTTCAAATAAACTAAAACTTTATCTTCTTCTTTTTTAATGGTTTCAATAGCAGGATGTGTTTGGAGTATTTCAATTAGACCTTCCATATTATCCGCTTGCAATTCAAAGAAACCTTCATTTGCGGACATGCCATCTACTAAACCTGAATATAAAATTTCTCCTTTTCTAAGTACTATAACATGCGAACATACTTTTTCAACTTCATCTAATAAATGGGAGGCTAGTAATATGGTGGTTCCTTTGGAAGCAATTTGCTTAATAATATCTCTAATTTGGTGGATTCCTTGAGGATCTAATCCATTGGTAGGCTCGTCAAGAATTAAAATTTCTGGATCGTTTAATAAAGCTGAAGCAATTGCCAAACGTTGTTTCATTCCCAAAGAAAAAGTGCTGAATTTACTGTCTTTTCGGTCATTCAATCCTACTAATTCTAGTTTTTCGGTTATTTTAGAATAATTGATTCCTTTAATTTTACAAACTAGTTTTAGATTTTCTTGAGCGGTCATATAGGGATAGAAATTGGGTCTTTCTATAATTGCTCCTACTTTTTTTAGTGCTTCATGGGTTTGCATACTACCACTAAACCAACTGTATTCACCTGAAGTTTTATTGACCACATTTAAGACAATTCCCAGAGTAGTAGATTTTCCGCTTCCGTTCGGTCCTAATATACCGTAAACATAACCCTTCTTTATTTCAAAAGAAATGTTTTTTAATGCTTGTAATCGGCCATATTTTTTATTGAGATTCTGAATTGTGAGTATTGTCTCCAAGTGTCCTTAATTTTTTAGATTTTAAATAGGACGAATAAGTAGGGGTTTTGTTACTCTTTAATTTGAAATTAAGTAGTCAGTTCAATTAAATGAGATATAAAATTCAGTTTTTCAGCATTGATAGGTTTTTCTATATAGCTTTTAAGTATTGGATATTTTGTAGCCATTTCAATGTCTACTGGATCTATTGATGAAGTAATAACAAATATTGATATTTCTTTTTTTATTGGTA
>CANEXR010000313.1 GCA_947443815.1 Flavobacteriaceae bacterium
ACAATTCATCAGCTTGGAGAATGGATCCTTCTAAAAAATTAATTGTTCCTGAAATCAATGCAGGAGAATTAACAATAGCCGATAAAATTATTGCAAATCCAAACTGTTCTACTATTCAAATGGTTTTGGCTTTAGCGCCTTTGCACAAAAAATACAACATCAAACGTGTTATTGTTTCTACTTACCAATCTATTACAGGAACTGGTGTGAAAGCAGTACAACAATTCGAAAACGAATGTGCAAGTATTGAAGGGGACATGGTTTATAAATATAAAATAAACCGAAACTGTATTCCGCAATGCGATAGTTTTGAAGAGAACGGCTATACCAAAGAAGAAATGAAATTGGTTAATGAAACCAAAAAAATATTAAGCGATAACACTATTGCGGTAACAGCAACTGCTGTTCGTGTGCCTGTTGTTGGGGGTCATAGTGAAGCTGTGAATGTTGAATTCACCAATGATTTTGATGTAAATGAAGTAAGAACCATTTTGCACCATACCGATGGAATTGTAGTGCAAGACAATATAGACACCTTTACCTATCCAATGCCAAGATATGCAGAAGGCAAAAACGAAGTGTTTGTAGGCAGAATTCGTCGTGACGAAAGTCAGGAAAACACCTTGAATATGTGGATTGTAGCGGATAATTTAAGAAAAGGTGCTGCTACAAACACCATTCAAATTGCGGAATATCTTATCGCTGCAAAATTAGTGTAATAGTTTAGTGTTATTTTTTAATTCAAAGATAAAACCATTTGGTTTGGCAACTTTTTGTCGAAACAAATGGTTTTCTTTTTTTAGTTTTTTTATAAAAAAAGAAATTCCTTTCCTGCCTACGATTAGAAAGTATAGTATGTTTTAGCCACAGATTCACAGATTTAAAACCAATTCTTGACAACGAAAATTCAGTATGTTTTTACCACAGATTTTGAGGATTAAAAAGATTTTTAAATTAGAGACCAATTAATCTGTGAAAATCTGTGAAATCTGAGGCTAAAGAAAATTCAGTATGTTTTGCCACAGATTTTGCGTATTAAAAAGATTTCTAAACTAGAGACCAATTAATCTGTGAAAATCCGTGGAATCTGTGGCTAAAGAAAATAGCCTAGACCTTTATTAAAATAAGACATTAATTTTAACCACTATTTATAGTTTAAAAAAAGGAAACTCTTTTCCATACTATTTCAACTCGAATTATATTGTTTTACTACCTTTGTCAAACATGAAAAAGAAACAACTGCTCTTTAATCTTTTCTTTGCGATTGCACTATTGTTTTCGATAGTGTTTCAGTCGTTTCATGGGTATGAGCATTTAGAACAGCAGTTTTCTCAAAAAACGTGTTACCACAAACACGATGCAAACAGAGCAGAAGTTACCCACCAACACAAAGGATTTGAGCATTGTTTGGTTTGCGAGTTTACATTTAGCAGTTTCACAGTTCCTCAGGATTTCTCCTTTCATTTCAATACTTCGAACAATAAAATTCCTTATTGTTATGGTAATATTGAAAAAATTATTTCATTTTCCGGAAGTTTATATTCCCATCGTGGACCACCCATTTGTATATAAATAAAATTCATTTCAGCTTTCGTTGGTGAATTTAGATGCCATTTCACGACTCAAAGTGATTTTGGAAATACGATTTATATATTAAAATATCCTAATCTTGGCTTTTGTATTTTTTCACAAAAAAACTCAGGATAGGTGCAATACTTCTTTCCATGAAAAAAATAATCATAACCCTAATTTTAGGGATTTCAACAATGCTCCAAGCACAAAATACCGTCTCTGGAACCGTTACAAATTTGCAAAACCAACCTATAAAAGGAGTTTCGATTTATGCGGCAGAACTTCATAAAGGGACTACAACAGACGAAAAAGGAAATTACACGCTGACGAATCTTCCTAATGGCAGATTGAAAATCAGTTTTACATTTATAGGCTTTGGCACACAAAACAAAACCATTGAGCAACTTGCAAAAGAAAATACTTTAGACGTGCTTATGGAAGAAACCGCATTCGAAATGGATGAGGTTATTGTTTCCACAGCTTTCAATAAATTGCAATCGCAAAACGTCATGAAAGTCGAGCACGAAAGCATCAAGGCATTGCAGCGAAAAGGAACAACAACTCTGATAGAAGGATTGGCTACAATTCCCGGTGTTTCGCAGGTTTCAACAGGAACATCCATTGGTAAACCAGTAATTCGGGGATTGAGTGGCAACCGTGTTTTAGTGTATTCTCAAGGCGTTCGTGTCGAAAATCAGCAGTTTGGAGACGAGCACGGTTTAGGATTAAACGATGCTGGTGTAGAAAGTGTAGAAGTCATAAAAGGCCCCGCTTCCTTATTGTATGGCTCAGATGCTTTGGGAGGCGTTTTGTATTTCAATCCAGAAAAATTTGCCGAAGCCAATACTTTTAAAACTAATTTTAGCCAAAAATACTTTTCCAATACCCAGGGAAGTAATACCACTCTTGGCCTGAAAACAGCCACCGAAAATTGGAAATTTATTGCTCGTGGAGCGTACAACACCCATTCGGATTATAAAATTGCCAATGGTGACCGAGTAACAAATACCCGTTACAATGAAACCGATTTCAAAACAGGAATAGGGTATAGCAATGCCAAATTTTCATCTGTCTTGCGGTACAATTACAACAAACTAGATTTAGGAATTCCAGAAGATGGAATTGCAACACAGTCAGCCAGCAAAGAAACAAGCTATCCCAAACAAGGTGTTTTCAATGATTTGTTAAGCTTAAATACCGTTTTCTTTTTCCAAAAATCAAAATTAGATGTTGACCTAGGCTATATTGCCAATGATCGAAGTGAGTTTGTAAACAGCAATATCGCTGTTCTGCACATGAAACTGAAAACTTTCAATTACGATGCAAAATACTATTTGCCTAAACTAGGAAAATTAGAAACCATTTTGGGCGTTCAAGGCATGCACCAAAGCAACACTAATTTTGGCGAAGAATACCTAATTCCTAATGCCGTTACCAATGATTTTGGTGTTTTTGGAACCACTAATTACCAATGGAATTCAAATGTAATTCAAGCAGGTTTGCGCTTTGATAACCGAAAAATAACAACTGAAGCGCAAGGAATTCCTGGCGAAGAAGCCTCCTTTGATGCCCTTGCAAAATCCTACAATAGTATTAACGCCGCTTTGGGCTATAAGACCAATCTAGCCGAAGCGCTCAGCTTGCGATTGAATCTGGCATCGGGTTTTA
>CANEXR010000314.1 GCA_947443815.1 Flavobacteriaceae bacterium
AAACACAAATTAGATATGGATTAAATTCCGATTTTGTACCGTTAAGTTATCAACATTTTGTTAGAAATTTCATTAACAAAAATCAGTTTTGGTTTTTATTGTACTATTTCTTGTCTGACAGCAAAGTGCAATCATTTTTCAAGAAATCACAAAATAGGTGTTATCCAAAACAAAGGTGGTTTAGAACTGGGGATTGCGTGAGTGATGGTAGTGGAGCTCTTTTTTTGTCCCGATTTTTATCGGGGCAAAAAAAAGCGGGAACGTACAGCACGACCCTTGTGGTCACGCCCAAATTGAGTTAAAAAAAGTTGTACTGACGAAAAAAAATCCCAAGACAATCGATTCGTATGTTGTCTTGGGATTTTGAGAATTATTTAAATTTAAAAAGTACGTTCTTGACTTTTATGCTTTCACATACGCATCATCATGTACGCTTGCTACTGCTCTTCCTGAAGGATCATTCATGTTTTTGAACGCCTCGTCCCACTCCAAAGCAATTTTGGTACTACAGGCTACACTTGCCTCTTGTGGTACGCATAAAGCCGCAGCATCACTAGGGAAATGTTCATTAAAAATAGAACGATAGTAGTATTCTTCTTTTGATGTTGGGGTTTGCAATGGGAATTTATATTTGGCATTTGCCAATTGCTCGTCTGAAACTTCAACAGCTACAACTTCTTTCAAAGTATCAATCCAGCTGTATCCTACTCCATCGCTAAATTGTTCTTTTTGTCTCCAAGCTACACTTGGCGGCAACATATCTTCGAAGGCTTTACGAACGACCCATTTTTCCATTGGGTGTTCTTTGTTGATCATTTTATCTTGTGGGTTGATGCGCATGGCAACATCCATAAACTCTTTGTCTAAAAATGGTACACGCCCTTCAATTCCCCAAGCTGCTAAACTTTTGTTAGCACGCAAACAATCGTACATGTGCAATTTTCCTAATTTACGTACATTTTCTTCGTGGAATTCTCTTGCGTTTGGTGCTTTATGAAAGTATAAATAGCCTCCAAATAACTCATCAGCTCCTTCACCTGACAATACCATTTTGATACCCATTGATTTAATAACACGCGCCATTAACCACATCGGAGTTGAGGCTCTAATGGTAGTAACATCATAGGTTTCAAGGTTGTAAACCACATCACGAACAGCATCTAATCCTTCTTGAATGGTAAATTTTATTTCGTGGTGAATGGTTCCGATATGATCTGCTACTATTTGTGCAGCCGCTAAATCTGGGGAACCTTCTAACCCAACTGAAAAAGAGTGTAATTGTGGATACCAAGCATCGGCAACATCACCAGATTCGATACGTTTTTGGGCATATTTTTTGGCTACAGCCGAAGTAATAGAAGAATCTAAACCTCCTGAAAGTAATACACCATAAGGCACATCGCTCATTAATTGTCTGTGAACGGCGGCTTCAAGTGCTACTTTTATTTCGTCAATACTTGTTTCATTGTCTTTTACGGCATCATAATCAACCCATTCTCTTTTGTACCATTGTACAAATTCTCCATCTTTGCTTGACATATAATGTCCTGGAGGAAACAATTGGATTTTGGTACAATAGCCTTCTAAAGCTTTCAATTCAGAAGCTACATAGAATGTTCCGTGTTCATCCCAACCAATGTATAATGGGATAATTCCCATGTGATCACGCGCAACAAAATACTCGTCTTTTTCCACATCATAAATAGCAAATCCAAAGATTCCGTTCATTTCGTCTATAAAATGCACTCCTTTTTCTTTGTATAAAGCTAAAATAACTTCGCAATCACTTTCGGTTTGAAAATTGTATTTTCCTTCAAATTGTTTGCGCAATTCTCTGTGGTTGTATATTTCACCATTGGCAGCCAAAACAAGTTGTTTGTCTTCGCTGAATAAAGGCTGCTTTCCTGAAGCTGGATCTACAATTGCTAAACGTTCATGGGATAAAATGGCTTTTTCATTACTAAAAATCCCGCTCCAATCTGGACCACGATGACGAATAATTTTAGACATTTCTAATACTTTAGGTCTTAAAACTTCTGCTTTTTGTTTTAGATCAAAGGCACATACGATTCCACACATAATTCTATATTTTTGATATTTTGTTTATTTTGATAGGGCAAAGATGTATTTTTAGTTCTAATTGAAAAACACAAATAGTATTTTTAGTTATAAATTATAACTAAAAAAGTTTTTTTTGATTAAAAATGTAATTAAAAAGAATAAAAATAGACCTCTGTATTATAAATTGTAAATTTCCGTTTTTGCCAAAAATATCATTTCATCTTTACTCCTTTTAAAAACGTTTGAGATGGTTTTAATTTTAATATTTGATTTTCATCAATACGCATTATATCTTGGTCAAACAACACAAAATCTGCCCATTTCCCAACTACAAGACTTCCTTTTTCATTTTCTTCAAAATTGGAATAAGCAGCCCAGATTGTCATGCCTTTTAAAGTCTCTTCTCTAGTCAGTGCATTTTCCATTTGGAAACCACCTTTTGGAAAATTCTTACTGTCTTTTCTGGCCACAGCTGCATGAAAAGTGAGCATGGGATTCACTTCTTCAATAGGAAAATCAGTTCCCAAAGCGATAGTCCCAGCTTTCTGCAATAATTTTTTGTAGGCATAAGCATTTTTCAATCTTTCTTTCCCTAATCTTTCTCCTGCCCAATACATATCGGATGTGGCATGAGTTGGCTGAACAGAAGGAATAATTCCTAATTTAAAATAATCAAAATCGGCTTCTTGTATTACTTGTGCATGTTCAATTTTCCATCTTCTGTCTTTTTTGCCAGTTAAAGCTTCTTTATAAATTTTTAAAATAACCGTATTGGCCGAATCACCAATAGCATGTGTATTCAATTGAAAAGGAGAATTAGCGATTTGTTGTGCAATAGATTTCAATTCGGTTACGGGAGAAAGTAACGCTCCAAATTGTTTTGGGCTGTCCGTGTAGGGTTTATGCAAACAAGCTCCACGTGAACCTAAAGCTCCATCGCCATACATTTTGAAAGAGCGTACATTTAAATTATCGGTTTTGTATATCCCTTTTTTAAGGTATAAATCAATATTTTTTTGGTTTGCCGTAACCATGGCATACACATTAATCTTCATTGCTTTTGCTTTTTGGAGACTATCGATTAAATTAATAATATCTGGATCCAAACCAGCATCATTAACGGTTGTCAAACCATAATCAAACATGACTTTTTCAGCATCTAATAAAGCAGCGATTTG
>CANEXR010000315.1 GCA_947443815.1 Flavobacteriaceae bacterium
GCCATATCTTGATAAACTGGATTTTGCAACGAAATTTCGCAAGCAATGCGCAACATATTCAAACTGTACATAGCCATCCAGCCCGTTCCATCTGCTTGTTCTAAATGTCCGCCAGTTGGCAAAGCAGCCGAACGGTCAAAAACCCCAATATTATCCATACCGAGAAATCCGCCTCCAAAAATATTATTACCACCTTCGTCTTTCAGGTTGACCCACCACGTAAAATTCAATAATAGTTTATGGAAAATACGTTCTAAGAAAACAATGTCGCCTTTTCCACCGTTAGTTTCCTTGTCAATTTCATATACTTTCCAGGTTGCCCAAGCATGAACAGGTGGATTTACATCCGAAAATGACCATTCATAAGCAGGAATCTGACCGTTTGGATGCATGTAATATTCGCGCAGGATAACGGACAATTGTCTTTTTGCAAAATCAGGATCAAGTCGCGCCAAAGGCAAAGTATGAAAGGCCAAATCCCAAGCGGCAAACCATGGATATTCCCATTTGTCAGGCATAGACAAAATGTTTGACGTATACAGGTGTTTCCAGGAACTATTGCGTCCATTTTTTCTATTTCCGTCAGGTTTTGGCATCGAAGGATCTCCTTTTATCCATTCAAATACATTGTAATAATACCATTGTTTGGTCCATAGCATTCCTGCATAGGCTTGACGTTGAACGGATTTTAAGTGTTCCTCTTTAATTCCTTTTTGGAGCTTAGCATAAAATGTATCGGCTTCTTCAAGGCGTTTTTCAAAGAGTGAATCAAAATCCTCAAAAGCATTGGTTGGAGAGGTATTAGTAAACCGCAAGCGATACACTTTTTTGCCATTAGCGGGAATCATATTGTCATATTTCACCGAAGCTTTGGTGCCAATATGATTTGGATTTACGGCATCTTTGCGTTTATTGATGATGCAATCATTGATACCATCTTTAGTATATCGAGTAAGATTAGGGGAGTTGTATAGTTTTTCAAAATTGGTTTCATTATCACAGAATAAAAACTCATCGGCGTTTTCGGCATACAATTTAAAATGCCCAACTACACGGTGATTCACTTCAATTAAGGAATTTCCAACACCAGATAATGTAGGTTTGTGTTTGTAATTATCATACCCCCAACACCAAGTATTCCGAAACCAAACAGTTGGCAAAACGGTGATAGGAGCAGCCACTTTTGCTCGGTTTTCTACCGTTACTTTAATCAATATGTCTTGCTCATCGGCTTTGGCATATTCGATAGTAATATCAAAGTAGGCATCTTTGTCAAAAACGCCAGTATCTAATAATTCGTATTCGGGTTCTAATCGCGAACGTTTTTTGCTTTCCTTCACTAATTTTTCATACGGAAAAGCGCTCTGCGGATACTTATAGAGCATTTTTTGATAAGAGTGAGTAGGAGTGGAATCTTGGTAAAAATAAATTTCCTTAACATCTTCTCCATGATTGGATTCATTTCCGGTCAAGCCAAAAAAACGTTCTTTTAAAATGCAATCTTTGTGATTCCAAAAGGCAAGTGCAAAACAAATAAATTGTTTGTTATCGGAAATGCCGCCAATACCTTCTTCGCCCCATCGATAGGCTTTGGAACGCGCCATATCATGCGTAATATTATTCCAAGCATCCCCACTCTGAGAATAATCTTCTCTTACGGTTCCCCATTGCCGTTCTGTTAGATAAGGCCCCCACTTTTTCCAGCCTTTATTATCAACTCTTAATTTTAAGCGCAATCTCTCTGCATCGATTTCTGACATATCACTTTATTCATTTAATTGAAAATCGCAATTTATAGAAATACGCTTTAAAAACAGCTAATAATTCTGCAAAAATCCAAGGAAATAATGGGCAAAAATCGATTTTTTAACAATTTTAAATTATGATATCCAAAATAGTGGTAAAACCTTTTCCCGAAAGGGGAGGAATTCAGAACAAGTTCCTACAGTAGCAGGCTTTTAATACTGTTTGTTTTTTAAAGAAGACTTTAAGGAATGGGTTTGAGCTATTGGAGCTATTTCCAGCCATTCGTTACCAACGAAGTTCACGAAACTCCTTTATAAACAAAAGCTATCTGAAGTGATTTTGTGAGCCGAACCCTGACTCACATGGATTTTTACTATAATCTGGGCTAAGGCATCTGTTTTGCTACAACATTTAGATTTATTTTCATTTGAGATTGTTTTACCAAAATGGTCGCAAAGTTTTCTATAAAGTTCACCAAGTTTTTATTTTAAAAATAATTCAGTATTTTAGTACAATAAACAACACTAATAATGAACTGGGAAGCTAAAATCATCACCCATCGAGGCAGCAAAAGAATTGCGGTTTATTTCGAAAAAAACGCGGAATTAATTGCTCGCATAAAAAAGGTAGAAGGCTCTCGCTGGAGTCAAACCATGGGTGTTTGGCATTTGCCTGATACAATAGTAAATCGGGTTCGGTTCAGGATTGCCCCACCATCGCACACTATTCCATCGATGGAAGGGATAGAAAATATCGCAAAATTCAAACAATGGTTGCGTTCTAAACGATACAGTGAAAGCACCATCACTACCTATAGCGAAGCCTTGAAAACCTTCTTGATTTTCTACCGAGAAAAAGCCGTTGCCGATATTACTAACCAAGATGTGATTGTGTATAATAATGAGTATATCTTAAAAAATAATCTTTCGGCTTCGTATCAAAACCAGATTGTCAATGCTGTTAAACTGTTCTTTCAAACCATTCGAGAAACCAAGATGATGGTAGATAAAATACACCGTCCTAAACGTTCTAAAGAATTACCAAATGTTTTGAGCAAAGAAGAAGTAAAATTGATTTTGAATGCGCATAGCAACATCAAACACAAAATGATGCTTTCGTTGATTTATAGTTGTGGGTTGCGTTGTGGCGAATTATTAGCATTACAACCCATTCATATTGATTCTAACAGAAACATAATTTTGCTAAAAAACGCCAAAGGCAAAAAAGACAGGATTGCACCTCTATCTCCAAAAATTTTAGAAATGCTTCGAGAGTATTACAAGATAAATAAACCAACCACTTTTTTGTTTGAAGGACTAACAGCAGGAATGCCCTATGATGCAAGAAGTTTACAACAAGTCTTTAAGCAAGCATTGACCAAAGCAAAAATCACTAAACCTGCAACCTTACATTGGTTGCGACATAGCTTTGCGACGCATTTATTAGAAAGTGGTACCGACTTGAGATACATACAAGAACTATTA
>CANEXR010000316.1 GCA_947443815.1 Flavobacteriaceae bacterium
AAAAGTAATATTCCTAGAGAAGAATTATTTATAACTACCAAAGTGTGGGTCCAAGATGTTAGTTATGAAAAAACAAAAATTGCTTTTCAAAAATCATTAGACCTTTTGCAACTAGACTATCTAGACTTATATCTTATTCATCAACCCTACGGAGATATTTTTGGTTCTTGGAGAGCTATGCAAGAATTATATGCCGAAGGTAAAATTAGAGCAATTGGTGTTGCAAATTTTCACCCAGATAGAGTAATGGATTTAATTGTCAATAGTGGTTTTACACCAGCCATCAACCAAATTGAAACTCATCCGTTTGATCAACAAATTAGCACCCAAGAATTCCTTAAGAATAACAACGTACAAATTCAATCTTGGGGACCTTTTGCCGAAGGAAAAAATAACATATTCAACAATGACATATTATTGGCAATTGGGGAAAAATACGATAAAACAGTAGCACAGGTTATTCTTCGTTGGTTAACCCAAAGAGGCGTGGTTGCTATTCCAAAATCAATTCGAAAAGAAAGAATGCTGGAGAATTTCGCCATTTTCGATTTTGAATTATCTACAGATGATATACAGATGATTCAGACTTTAGATACAAATGAAAGTTTGTTTTTTGACCACAGAGATCCAAATATGGTAAAATGGTTGAGCGAAAGAAAGCTAAACCTTTAAACTATAATTAAATTTTTATTCCAATTTAATCTATTTTTAATACCTTAAATTATGAATCGCAGATCCGTTTTAAAAACCGCAGGGCTTGCTCTGGCAGGAAGCGCATTATTACCTTTTGATTCTTTAGCAAAAGCTACTGCCTCAATGCCTATTTTTGGAGAAAAAGACACTACACCAGCCACTCTTTCGAACAAGCGAAAACTCGGAACTACTCTTGAAGTTTCAAGCATAGGACTTGGTGTTCAAAATATGACTCGTACTTATCAAACTACAATTCCTTCGCGACCAGAAATGCTTAATATTATCAGAACAGCGTTTGATAAAGGAGTTACTCTATTTGATGCCGCCGAGGCTTACGGACCATTTGAAGTAGAAAAAATTCTTGGAGAAGGCATCTCATCTTTCCGAAATAAAATAGTCATCGAAACAAAATTTGGTTGGAATATTGACCAAGAAACAGGCGCACGTTTATCTGGATTAAACAGCCGACCTGAACATATCAAAATAGTAGTGGAAGGAATGTTAAAAAGACTTCGTACTGACAGAATAGATTTATTATATCAGCATCGTGTGGATCCACAAGTTCCAATTGAAGATGTAGTTGGAGCCATTCAGGATCTGATAAAAGAAGGTAAAGTTTTGCATTACGGATTATCTGAGCCTGGACCACAAACTGTAAGACGAGCACATAAAATTCACCCTATTGCAGCCATTCAAAATGAATATTCTTTATTATGGCGTGGACCTGAAAAAGAAATCATTCCGCTTTGTGAGGAACTCGGTATTGGTTTTGTCCCTTGGAGTCCACTTGGCGTGGGACTCCTAACCGGGTCTATTGACGCAAATACACGTTTTGCTCAAGGCGATTTCCGTGGAATGGAAACACGTTTTTCACCAGAGAATCTAGCTTCCAATATGGCGCTCGTTGATTTATTGAAAAACTGGAGTATACAAAAACAAGCAACTCCTGCTCAAATTTCGCTGGCCTGGCTATTAGCAAAAAAACCGTGGATTGTTCCTATTCCAGGCACTACACAAATGGGTCATATGCTAGAAAACATCAAAGCGGATGAAATAAAATTTACCCCAGATGAATTGAATAAATTCAATAATCAATTGGATGCTATTCAAATTAAGGGTGAAAGACTACCTCCTTTTGTACAAGCTTTTTCAGACGTTGAAGCACCACAAAAAAAATATTAGAAACCCAATAAATTATTAAAAATGAAAAAACTATTATTAGGATTATTATTTTTTACAAGCATACAATGGTCGAATGCACAAACAAGTACACCGAACACCAAATCTAAAAGCGATCAAAAAACAGAACAAGAATTACTAGACCTTTCCAAACAAAAATGGCAGTGGATGGCCGATAAAAATATTGACAAACTTGAACCTCTTTTTGACAACAAATCAAAATTTGTCCACATGAGTGGCACTTGGAAAAAAGAGGAAGAACTTGATGTTATTAAGACTGGTAAGATCTGGTACAAGAATACTAAAGTACATGATGTGGCAATAGAAATCTTCCAAAAAACAGCTATCATTTGGAGTCGAATTACACTTGAGGCTATTGTTAGAGGAAGTGAAGTCGTAACTGAATTTACTGTAACAGAAATCTATCAAAAAAATGGTAAGGATTGGAAACTCTTAGACCTAACATTCAGCAGTGTACGAGACACGCATCAAATTCAGAAATAAAAAATACTAATCAAAAATTAATAACATTATGAAAAAGTCAATTTTCGGACTACTTACGTTCGTTTTATTTACAACTACTATTTTTGCACAGAACTCTGATGAGCAAGAAGTTATATTGCTTTCTAAACAAAAATGGCAATGGATGGCCGATAAAAATATTGATAGCCTAAATCCTTTATTTGATGACAAAGCTGTCTTTGTTCATATGGGAGGAAGCTGGGGAAAAACTCAAGAAATCAATATAATAAAAAGTGGTGGAATTCATTATAAGAAAGCAGATATCCTTGATGTTTCTGTAAATATTATCGGGAATACCGCGATACTTTTAAACAGAATTACACTATTAGCAGTAGTGGGAGGAAATGAAGTTATCAATCCGTTTATGGTAACGGAAGTATATATAAAAGAAAATAACGGCTGGAAACTTGGCTCTTTGTCATTCACCAAGCTTATGACACCTGGACAATAAAATTTAGAAAATGAAAAAAACACTGATCACAATAGTATTATTTTATTGCACCACTTATCTAAGTGCACAGCAAGTTGTCACACAAAACCTTTCAAGGGAAGTTAAAACCTATTCTGGAATTGTTCGCGGTGTAACAGAAGGAGATGTCTCGATATTCAGAGGTATTCCCTATGCAGCTCCGCCAGTGGGAGCAAATCGTTGGCGAGCTCCACAGCCAGTGATTGCTTGGAAAGGAGTGAAGGATGTTGGTGAATTTTGTGCAGATTGTCCGCAGGCTAGTTGGCCACGTGGTGCTGGTATGTCTCAAAATTCATCTGAAGATTGTTTGTTTATCAATATCTGGACGCCAGCTACAGCAACAAAAAAATCAAAATTACCT
>CANEXR010000317.1 GCA_947443815.1 Flavobacteriaceae bacterium
AAGCAGTTTTAAACTATATTTATTGCAGCTAATAGGAACAATTGATGCATTCAACTAAAATATGGCTTAGCCCACCACACATGGGCGGTCAAGAACAAAAGTATATTCAAGAGGTTATAGCTAATAATTGGGTTAGCTCAGTAGGACCTGCTATCACTCTTTTTGAAGAAAGTTTGGAACACTATTTGGGTACCGGTTCCGTTGTGGCCTTGAATTCAGGCACTTCAGCTATACATTTAGCCTTAATCATGTTGGGCGTAAAGGCAGGTGATGAAGTGCTGTGTCAAAGCATGACATTTTCGGCTTCGGCTAATCCTATTTTATACCAAGGTGCCATTCCTATATTCGTTGACAGTGAGTTGGATACTTGGAATATATGCCCAGTAGCATTAGAGCATGCAATACAAGATAGGATCGCTAAAGGCAAAAAGCCTAAAGCTATTATTGCAGTGCATTTGTATGGAGTACCGTATCAAGTAACAGCAGTAAGGGCTCTCGCAGATCAGTATGGTATTCCTATTATTGAAGATGCTGCAGAAGCATTGGGAAGTAGTTATAAAGGGAAACTTTGTGGTACTTTTGGCGATATTGGGATATTTTCATTTAATGGAAGCAAAGTAATTACAACTTCCTCGGGAGGAGCAATGGTATTGCCAAATTCAGATTGGAAAGAGAAGGCTATTTTTTTTGCGACTCAATCCAAAGATAAGGCTGTGCATTATGAACATAGTGAGCTAGGTTATAATTACAGAATGAGTACTATTTGTGCTGCTATTGGTCAGGGACAAATGGAAGTTTTAACATCCCATTTGGCTAAACGCAATGCAATGCATACTTTTTATGAAGAAGTGTTTGAAAATTATCCAGGAATAACGGTTTATACGGTTCCCAATTCGGATTATTGTGCTAATTATTGGTTGACAACAATTCTGATAAATTCAGCTTTAGCAAATGGAATTACCCCTGAAATTGTTCGATTGGGATTGGAAGCCCAAGCTATAGAAAGTAGGCCTCTTTGGAAGCCCATGCATTTACAACCTCTCTTTAAAAATGCCCCTTATTATGGCAATGCAATATCGGAATCACTTTTTGAAAAAGGACTTTGCTTGCCCTCTGGCTCCAATTTAACGAAGGAAGAGCGGGATAAAATCAAAGCTGTTTTATTAGATATTTTGAACTAAATCTGCACAAAACAAGAATAATCATTTTGATACTGCCTAACACTATTAGTTTTAAAACAACACTATTTGTTGTTATTTTGGCGTAGTATTTTCCTGTATTTTAAAGTTATACTATTTTAAAAATAGTTGTTTTTGGGCACTCGCTAATACGAATTAAAAAACGAAAGATATTTTTTTAGTGGTAATAAACAGTTTGTTTTTATAAAAAAAGTATAAATTGATTATATTTGATATATGATTAATCGACAATGCTTACCAAAAAATAAAAAATAACCAACTTTGAGTACAACTACACCTAATGAAAAAAATGACTTTCAGGCTAAGTTTTTTTCAAGTAATAAAGTAAGATTTAATGTTCATAATTTGAGCTATCTCCCTAGGTGGATTATAGTTACAATTGATTTAGGAGTGTTAATAATTTCCTTTTTAAGTACATTTTTCCTTTTTAATGGTACTGGATTGGATTACATCATTACCCCCCACGAATTGTTGTTTATTGTTTCACTTTTTGGTGTAAACATTGTCTCTTTTTGGACTTTTAGGACCTATTCGGGGATTATAAGACACTCTTCTTATATTGATGCGGTTAAGCTGTTGTTTTCTCAAATGTCTGTTTTGGTCTTTTTTATTTTTTTTAATTTTTTATGTGAATTGATTACTAAGGAGAAAGCTTTTTTAAATACAGCCCTTTTTATTAATATAGTATTGTCTTTTTGTGGGTTGTTTTTGTATCGTGTTATTGTTAAACAAACTTTTGAATTGTATTTTTCAGGAAAAAACGATGCCAAATTAATCCGCACTGTAATATATGGAACAGATGCCAATGCAATATCAGTAGCCAATGCTTTGAAGTTTGAGTCCCCTTCTCGATTTAAAATTGTTGGATTTGTAGATCGGAATAATCAAAACGCCTCCAAGCGGATGCTCGATTTGCCTATATTGGTACAAAAGAAAAAACTGCCAGCCTTAATGCGTTCTGTTGCTGCAGAGGGTGTTATTATGGCTGATAAAAGTTTATCTAAAGAAGAACAGTTGGTTATTGTAGATCAATGTTTAGAATATAATTACCGTGTATATACAGTACCTTTGATTTCTGATTGGGAAAATCAAAAAGAGATTTCTCAGAAAGTAAAAAACATACAGATTGAGGACTTATTGGAGCGGAAACCAATTGTTTTGGATAATAAAATTATCTCTAAGCAACTTAAAGATAAAACGGTTCTGATATCTGGAGCTGCAGGATCCATAGGAAGTGAAATTGTACGTCAGGTATTGGGTTTTAATCCAGAAAAAGTAATCATCTTAGATCAAGCAGAAACACCACTTCACAATTTGTGTCTGGAAACGCAAAAAATGGGAATTAATACAAAGATTCATGCCGTTATTGCCGATGTTAGAAATAAAGAGGCCATGCATAAAATTTTTAAATTATACAAGCCTCAAGTTGTTTACCATGCAGCTGCATACAAGCATGTTCCTTTAATGGAAGAAAATCCATCGCAGGCTATTTTGACCAATATTGAAGGAACTAAAAACTTGGCTGATTTGTCTTGTTTGTATAAGGTTAAGAAATTTGTAATGGTTTCAACCGATAAAGCGGTGAACCCGAGTAATGTCATGGGTGCGAGTAAAAGAATTGCTGAAAAATATGTGCAATCCTTACAATTGAAAACGCAAAAGGAGAACGGGATCCATTATACGAAATTTATTACTACTCGATTTGGTAATGTATTGGGGTCTAATGGTTCTGTGGTACCTTTGTTTACCAAACAAATTGCTAATGGTGGCCCCGTAACGATTACGCACAAGGATATTATACGTTATTTTATGACGATTCCAGAGGCATGTCAGTTGGTGCTTGAAGCAGGAGCGATGGGTAACGGGGGAGAAATTTATATTTTTGATATGGGCAAACCAGTTAAAATTATAGATTTAGCCAAAAAAATGATTAAGTTGGCTGGTTTTATACCTGATCGAGATATTAAAATTGAGATTGTCGGTTTGAGGCCTGGT
>CANEXR010000318.1 GCA_947443815.1 Flavobacteriaceae bacterium
ATTTGTTTTTGTCTTGCTTCTTCTAGGGCTGTTTTTGCAGCATCATTTGCAGTAGCATCAACATCAGTTGTAGCTGTTTTTACGCTTTCTGTTTTAGTATTTGCAGAAACCGTGCCATTCTTTTTAGCTTCTCTTTCTGCTTGAAGTTGTTTTCTTCTTTCTTCAAATTGAATTTTATTCTCTTCCTGAAGCGCTTTTCTATCTGCTAAGATTTTATCTCTGACAGCTTTTTTCTCCTCTAATGCTTTTTGTCTGTCGGCTAAAGCAGGATTCTCATCCATTGCATTTTCTTTATTTTCCTTAGCTTGCTCTGCTTCAAGTTGTTTTTTTGTGAGTTCTTCTCTTTTTTCTGTTCGATTCAAAACACGCAAAACCTGATCGCTAATATCTAATCTTTTGGCTGCAAAAAGCATTGTTAAATCAGAAGATTTATCAAATATAAAATCATATTTTAATCGTTCAGCAATATCTTGAACAGCGGTAAAAACTTGATCTTGTATTGGTTTTGCTAAAACCAGTTTTTGAGTAATTAAATCACCATTAGCCCCAAATCTTTTTTGTTGGTATTCTAGTTTTTCATTTTCAAGAAACTTAATTTCAGTTTCTCTTTCATCAATAAGTTCTTTCGTTAATAAAGGACTTTCAGCTTTTAGTGCGTCCTTTAGTTTGTTTATTTCAACATTTTTAGTTTCAATTTCTTGTTTCCACTTCTGTGCTTTTTCTTCTAATTGACTTTGTGCTTCCGAATAATTTGGAACATTTTGCAAAATGTATTCCATATCGATATAACCTACCTTAGTCCCTTTGCTTTGTGCATGAACTATAAATCCTCCAAAAAGGGCTAAAAATAGAAATAAAAAATGTTTTCTCATAACTTTATTGTATTAGAAAAATTCGTTTCAATTTTTTAAAATTGCTGTCCAATAATAAAATGGGTTTCCCATCCATTAGGTTTAGACTGTCCTGGTAAGGCATCAAATCCATGACCAAAATCGATTCCCAATAATCCAAAAGCAGGCATAAATACACGTAATCCAAAACCAGCGGAACGATTTAAAGAAAAAGGGCTGTAATTTTTTAATGTATCAAAAGAGTTCCCCGCTTCCAAAAACGTCAGTGCATAGATTGATGCAGATGATTTTAAGGTTATAGGATAACGCAATTCTAATGAGAATTTATTGTATACTGTTGCACCAATTTGTTCTCCAGCTTTGTTTATAGGTGTTAGAGAGTTATTAGGATACCCACGTAATTGGATTGTTTCTCTTCCATCCATGGAGTAATTTGCCATTCCATCTCCTCCTAAATAAAACCGTTCAAAAGGAACCATTCCACGATCTTGATTATATGCTCCCATAAATCCAAATTCGGATAAAGTTCGCAATACTAATTTACCATAAATTTTTGTATACCAATCAGCTTTGAATTTAATTTTGTAATATTCTAACCAATTGAATTTTTTTTGATCTACAAGTCCTGGATCAGCGACTGCATCTTTATAGTCAGTAACACTATTAGGATATGGATTAGTGGCTGTTGGAATCGCCTCTAGATAATCCCCTTTATACACTTGAATACCATTTGAACCTGTATAGGTATTTCCAGTATGTTTGTATTTATATTGTTCTTTTTCTCCTAAAGCGGCATAATCAATGCCATTAATCAATGAATATGGAGGAGTTAATTTTGCTGAAACACTGAATTCTGATCCATAAGTAGGGAAAATTGGATTTACCCCTTTATTACTTCTTGTCAACCCAACCGTGTAAGCTAAATTTCTTGAGGCGCCATTACCAAAAGTAAATAGTCCAGTATTGTAATTATTCAAATCATAATGTTGGTAACTCACCGATTGTGATAATACAAAAAAGTCATCCGGAACAGTAAGTCTTTTGGCAAGTCCTACAGATATTGTCAAGATGTTAAAGCTTTTGGATTTATCTACTTTTCGAGTTACATAATTATTTGAAAATTGCTTACTATACGATAAAGAAGAGCTAAATTGCACCGGTTTTTTCCCTCCAAACCAAGGCTCAGAGAAGGATAAACTGTAGGTTTGAAAATAAGTACTTCCTTGTAATCTCAATGATACTTTTTGGCCATCCCCCATTGGAAGTGGTTTATATGCTTCTTTGTTGAACATATTTCTAGCTGAAAAGTTATTAAAGGATAATCCAAGTGTACCAATAAATCCGCCACCACCATAACCTCCTTGGAGTTCGATTTGACTAGATCCTTTCTCAACTAAATTATATTCAATATCTACTGTACCTGCGCTTGAATCTACGTTTTTAAATTTAGGATCGATAGCTTCAGGATCAAAAAACCCAAGTTGGCCAATTTCACGAATCGTTCTTACCAATTCTTCTTTACTGTATTTTTCACCTGGTTTAGTTCTTAATTCTCGATAGATGACGCGATCGTTTGTTTTATCATTTCCTACTACAGTGATTTTATTAAAATACGCAATTGGTCCTTCGGTAACGCGAATTTCAAAATCGATAGTATCATTTGCTGTTTTTACCTCTACAGCATTTATGGTAGAAAATAAATAACCATTGTTTTGGTATAAATTCGTAATATCTTCACCATCTGGTTTGGATTTGTCTGCGATTCTTTTTTCAAGTAAAACCCCATTATACACATCTCCTTTTTTAACTCCTAAAACACTATTTAAGCCTTGATCAGAATACACTGTATTTCCTAAAAATTTAATATCTCCAAAATAATATTTATTACCTTCTTCGACCTTTATTTTAATGGCTAATGCTTTTTTGTCTTTATCATAGGCTACAGAATCCGAAAGTATTCGCGCATCACGATACCCTTTCTCTTTGTAGGCTGCGATAACTTTTTCTAAATCGGTTTTGTATTTTTCTTTAATGAATTTAGACGCTTTTAAGATACGAGTAAGTTTCTTTTGTTTAGTGTTTTTCATGGCTTTTTGCAATGTTTTGTCGGACAATTTTTCATTGCCTACAAAATCAATAGCATCAATTTTCACTTTTGAACCTTTATCCACCGCAACAACCATATTAACATGATTTATAGTTGTAGTGTCAA
This sequence comes from Flavobacteriaceae bacterium, assembly GCA_947443815.1. GTDB lineage: Bacteria > Bacteroidota > Bacteroidia > Flavobacteriales > Flavobacteriaceae > Flavobacterium. Next base: position 3,064 of record CANEXR010000318.1, read on the forward strand.
CTATTGTATTAATATTTACTTTGGTATTGAAATATCCTTCTTTTTTGTATTTATTTTCAATATAATTTTTAGTAGTGGTAATTAAGTTTTCGTTTACTACTTTACTTTTGGTAAGGTTGTTGTC
>CANEXR010000319.1 GCA_947443815.1 Flavobacteriaceae bacterium
AACAACATCAGAAGCTACAAATTGAAACGTTTCAAAACTCCAACGCGCCGTATTTAGGGAATCCATTGGACAATTTTAGTTATCTAAATTTTTTGCCTGAAAACTCTCGAAGATTAAAAGCCTTACCAGTTTGGTTTTCGTTATTGGCCTATGGGAAACAAGGTTTTCAGGATATTATTGAGAATAGCGTTGCCATGGCATTGCAATTTGACACTTTCATTTCTCAAAGCGAAAATTTCGAATTATTAGCGCCAACACGTCTCAATAACGTTTGTTTTACTTTGGCGGGAGACCACAATCAAGAAAAAGTCAATTTGTTTTTGACACATCTCAATGACAAAGGCAAAGTGTTTATGACACCAACGGTTTACGAAAACCGAAAAGGAATTCGGGCTTCCTTTGTCAATTGGAGAACTAGTGAAATAGATATTCAGATTGTTATGGAAGAAATGAAAGCGAGTATTTTGGAATTGGGAATATAGAATAATTAGGAATCGATCAGGTTAATTTATTTTGTAATCTCTCTAAACACAGCTTCTAAATTTTTATTCTTCTGATTCAGTTGTAAGGTTTTCAAACCATTTGCATTTGCAAAATCAAAAACTGCAGGACGCATGTCTTTGTCAGTTGTAAAAGTTAATTCCCAAGTCATGTCGTGGGTGTTTTTATAGGAAGATAAATTTTCGATTTTTGCAATTAATTGAGTTTCGATTTGATAATCAAATTCGACTTCAATCACTTGCTCTTTGTTTTCCGAAATCAAATTGTCTAGTTTTTTATCAGCAACAATCTTACCCTTATTGATGATGATTACGCGGTCACAAATGGCTTCGACTTCCTGCATAATGTGTGTAGAAAGGAAAACCGTTTTGTCCTTTCCTACGTTTTTAATGACATTGCGTATTTCGATTAATTGGTTGGGGTCTAAACCAGTTGTTGGTTCATCCAAAATCAAAACATCAGGATTGTGCAATAATGCATTGGCTAGTCCTACACGTTGGCGGTATCCTTTAGATAATTGGCTTATTTTTTTATGACTTTCAGTTGTCAAACCAGTTAGTTGAATTACTTCGTCGATTCGGGATTTTGCTACTTTATACACATCCGCATTAAAAGCTAAATATTCCCTTACATACAAATCTAAATATAATGGATTGTGCTCTGGCAGATAGCCAATAGCAAGTTGTACCGCTTTTTGTTGGCTATTAACATCATGTCCATTCACAACTGCAGTACCTTCGTCTGCATGAATATAGGTAGTCAATATTTTCATCAAAGTGGATTTTCCAGCACCATTTGGACCTAAAAAACCGACGATTTCTCCCTTATTGATTGAGAATGAAATGCTATCTAATGCTTTTTGGGCACCATAACTTTTGGAAATATTATTTACTTCTATTGACATAAAATTTTATTTGTTGCAAAAGTAAACAGAAAAAGCATTTATTTATTGTTTTTTATATCAAAAGACCTAAAAGAATCAAGCTTTAATTTCTGAAACTTTGATGATAAGTATGACTTTATCTATTAGATTTATATATTTACAATAAACTTTAGCAATATGAGTACAAATACGACACAATCAGGCAGTTTTTTGAAGAATTATAAAAGTATTTTGTTGCTTTTAGGAGGGATTTTAGTTGGAAGTATACTAGGCTTGGTTTTTGGAAAAGGGGTAGAAGTGATTAAACCATTGGGTGATATTTTTTTAAATTTATTGTTTACTGCAATCATTCCGTTAATATTTTTCACCATTTCATCCTCGATTGCTAATATTGAAAAATCGGAAAAACTGGGAAGGTTATTTGTAATTATAATTGCTGTTTTTTTGAGTACTGTTATTATATCGGCAGTTTTAATGATTGTTGGGGTGTTAGTATTCCCTATCCAGCAAGACATTATTATTTCAAAAATTCCTTTAGAAACCATACAAACCGGTTCTGCAGGTTCTCAAATTACCCAATTACTGACGGCAAATGATTTTTTTGAATTGTTATCCCGAAAAAACATGTTGGCATTAATCCTATTTTCTTTTTTAATTGGTTTTGCCAGTATGAATTCAGGTGAAAAAGGAAAAGATTTTTCTCGTTTTCTAAATTCAGGAAATGAGGTTATGAAACAATTATTACACTTGATAATGAAAACAGCGCCAATAGGTCTTGGTGCTTATTTTGCATACCAAGTTGGGATATTTGGACCGCAATTATTTGGCGCTTACGCAAAACCTTTGGGACTTTATTATGCAGTTTGTGCTTTTTATTTTGTTGTATTTTTTAGTTTTTATGCTTTTCTTGCTGGAGGAAATAAAGGACTCAAATTGTTTTGGCAAAACAACATCACACCTTCGTTAACCGCTTTAGGAACTTGCAGTAGTATAGCTACTATTCCTGCTAATTTGGAGGGAGCTGAAAAAATAAATATTCCAAATCATATCCGGAATGTTGTTATTCCATTGGGCGCTCCTTTGCATAAAGATGGTTCAAGCATGTCTTCTGTTATTAAAATAGCAGTTATTTTTGCTATGTTTGGAAAGGACTTTACAGACCCTTCCACTTTGCTTATGGCAATTGGAATTACAATAATTGTTTCGGTTGTTGAAGGTGGTATTCCCAATGGAGGTTATATAGGCGAAATTTTGGCAATCACCGTTTATGGATTTCCAATGGAGCAAGCACTTCCCGCCGCTATGATAGTAGGGACTTTAGTTGATCCAATGGCAACTTTGTTGAATGCCAACGGGGATTTAGTCGCTGCAATGCTAGTAACTCGAATTTCAGAGGGGAAAAATTGGCTTTCGAAAACAGTTAAAATACCCGCTTAAAATACATGTATGAATCAAAAATTAATCATTTTATGAAAAACAAAAGTGTTTTATTATTTTTCTTTCTAGGACTATATGTTCAAGCTCAAGAGAAACCCATGATTTTAAAACAGGAAGTTACTCGAATTGAAACAGAATTGGCTTCTGATAAAATGCAGGGAAGGGCCATTTTTACAAGTGGTATCGACTCAGCGTCAGTTTTTATTGAAAAGGAATTTAAGAAAATGAATCTTGATTTTTTCAAAGATTTAAAATCATATCGACAAGAATTTGTGTCTAAAGACAAGAATGCAAACAATGTGATTGCTGTTCTTCCAGGTAAATCAAAACCGGATGAGTATGTAGTTTTCTCGGCACATTACGAT
>CANEXR010000320.1 GCA_947443815.1 Flavobacteriaceae bacterium
TGTGATTAATGAAATAATATAAAAGGAGTATGACTAAAACAGCCGCAGTAAAACTATTCGAACAAAAAAACGTACGTTCTGTATGGGACGATAGCGAAGAGAAATGGTATTTTTCTATCGTTGATGTTATTGATATACTGACGGCTAGTCCAAATGCTCGTAAATATTGGAGTGTTTTAAAAACTAGATTAAAAAAGGAAGGAAGTCAGTTGACTACAAATTGTAGTCAACTGAAAATGCTTTCTTCTGACGGTAAATATTATAAGACTGATGTCGCTGATACCGAACAGCTTTTTAGATTAATCCAATCGGTACCATCACCAAACGCTGAACCTTTTAAACTTTGGATAGCCAAAGTAGGAAGCGAAAGATTAGATGAAATAGCCGACCCCGAAATAGGAATCGACCGATTGATGGAAACCTATCTCAAGAAAGGATATTCTAAAGAATGGGTTAACCAACGACTGAAAAGTATAGAAGTTCGTAAAGACCTTACGGACGAATGGGAAATACGAGGAGTAAAAAAAGGACAGGAGTTTGCGATATTGACGGATGAGATTACAAAGGCTTGGAGCGGACTTTCGGTTAAAGAATACAAGAATCTAAAAGAATTGAAAAAGGAAAATCTTCGGGATAATATGACCAATTTAGAATTGGTTCTAAATATGTTAGCCGAAGCCACAACAACAGAAATAAGCAAAGAGAAAAAGCCCGTAACTTTTCAACAAAACAAAACTATTGCCAAACAAGGCGGTACGATTGCAGGAAATACCCGCAAAGAAATTGAAGAGAAAACAGGTAAAAAAATTGTTAGTTCCATAAGTGCAAAGAAACTTTTGGAATAATTTTTTAAGAATATAAATAAAAAAACTAAACTAAACTTCCAATCTCTATCGGGACAGGGACTTAGGAACTCAAAATAAAAAAATGGCACAAGTAGAAAAAAGAAGAAACTTAGTTTTATCGGGATTGGAACCTTTAATCATTACGCCAGATAGCGTATTTGTGAACATTGGGGAACGAACGAATGTAACAGGTTCCAGAAAATTCCTTCGCTTAATAAAGGAAGAAAAATACGAAGAAGCATTGAGCATTGCCAAAGAGCAGGTGGAAGGTGGCGCGCAAATTATCGATATTAATATGGATGAGGGAATGCTAGATGGGGAATATGCGATGACTAAATTCCTAAATTTAATTGCTGCTGAACCCGATATTTCGCGTGTGCCGATTATGATTGATAGTTCGAAATGGGATATTATCGAAGCGGGTTTGAAGGTGGTGCAAGGAAAGAGTGTGGTCAATTCGATTTCGTTGAAAGAAGGAGAGGAGAATTTTATCAAATATGCCAAGCTTATTAAACGATATGGTGCTGCGGTTATAGTGATGGCTTTTGATGAGGTTGGGCAAGCGGATAATTACGAAAGGCGTGTTGAAATTTGCCAGCGTTCGTATGATATTTTAGTGAATAAAGTGGATTTTGCTCCCCAAGATATTATTTTTGATTTGAATATTTTTCCTGTTGCTACGGGAATGGAAGAACATAGATTGAATGCTTTGGATTTCTTTAGAGGAACCAAATGGGTTCGGGAGAATTTGCCACACGCACATATTAGCGGTGGTGTGAGTAATGTTTCGTTTTCGTTTAGAGGGAATGATACAGTGCGGGAAGCTATGCACTCGGTTTTCTTGTACCACGCTATTCAAAACGGGATGACGATGGGAATTGTAAACCCAGAAATGCTTTCTATTTATGATGAGATTCCAAAAGATTTATTGGAACATGTTGAAGATGTAATTCTTAACCGTCGTGATGATGCCACAGAACGCTTATTGGATTTTGCAGAAAATGTAAAAGGCGATGTCAAAAATAATGATAAAGCGGTTCAAGAATGGCGCTCAGGAACAGTTCAAGAACGCATTACACATTCCTTAGTGAAAGGAGTAGATGCCTTTATTGAAATTGATGTGGAAGAAGCACGCCAAGCTGCTACAAAACCGATTGAAGTGATTGAAATCAACTTGATGGCGGGAATGAATGTTGTGGGAGATTTGTTTGGTTCGGGGAAAATGTTTTTGCCGCAAGTGGTAAAATCGGCTCGAGTAATGAAAAAAGCTGTTGCCTATCTTTTACCATATATAGAAGCTTCTAAACAAGCCGGAGACAAACAAGGAAATGGCAAAATTCTGATGGCCACCGTAAAAGGCGATGTACACGATATTGGTAAAAATATTGTTTCGGTGGTATTGGCTTGTAATAATTATGAGATTGTGGATTTGGGCGTTATGGTGCCTCCCGAAAAAATTATTGCAGCGGCTATTGAACATGAGGTCGATATTATTGGATTGAGTGGATTGATCACACCGTCATTAGACGAAATGGTGTATTTAGCAAAAGAATTAGATAAAAGAAATATTAATATTCCTGTTATGATTGGTGGAGCAACCACTTCACGAGCACATACTGCTGTGAAAATTGCGCCGCAATACAAAGCAACGGTGATTCATGTAAACGATGCGTCGAGAACGGTTAGGGTAGCAGGAAATTTATTAGACCACAACAGAAAAATTTATGCTAGCGATATTCGTGCGGAATATGATGCGTTTAGAGAAACCTTTTTGAACCGTTCACGGGATAAAAATTTCTTGACTATTGAGCAAGCACGTAAGAATAAATTGCAATTGGATTGGGATAATTGTACTCCTGTAAAACCAAATGTAATTGGAGAACAAGTTATTGAAGTGGATTTGGATGTTCTGGTTCCTTATATTGACTGGACACCCTTTTTTAGAACATGGGAATTGTTTGGAAAATATCCAGCAATTTTGACGGATGAAGTGGTGGGGGAACAAGCCACCTCAGTTTTTGCGGATGCACAGGAAATGTTGGAAGTGATTTTGAGAGAGAAGAAATTGCAAGCCAAAGGAATTTACGGAATTTTTCCAGCGAATCAAGTCAACGATGATGATATTGAATTAACGGACGAAAACGGAAAGCCATTACAAACATTCTTGACATTACGTCAACAATCACAAAAAACCAAAGGAGCTCCAAATATAGCTTTAGCCGATTTTATTGCTCCAAAAGACAGTGGAAAGGTAGATTATATGGGCGCATTTTGTGTCACTACGGGTTTTGGTGTGGATGAATGGGCGGCAGAATTCGAAA
>CANEXR010000321.1 GCA_947443815.1 Flavobacteriaceae bacterium
GGTAAAATCTAGAGAAATCACTATAACAGGAGAAATGCCTGATTTATATGTTGTTAAAAGTGGTATTGTGGCAACTGATAAAATACTACTTGAGGGTGTTCAAAAAGTAAAAGATGATGACAAGATCAAATATGATTATTTGAAACCTGAAGCTGTTATTGCAAACTTAAAATTAAAAGCAGAATAACCCTAAAAATTAAAATCATAAAAAATGTTTAGTAAATTTATACAAAGACCAGTGCTATCTATAGTGATATCATTGATGATTGTTTTGCTCGGGATTCTGGCAATGGTTCATTTACCTGTTACACAACTACCCTCTATCTCACCTCCAAAAGTAAATGTAACAGCCGAGTATCCTGGAGCAAATAATGAATTATTGATTAAATCAGTTGTAATTCCTTTGGAAAGAGCTATTAATGGTGTTCCTGGAATGAAATATATAGCCTCTGATGCTGGTAATGATGGTGAGGCATCTATACAAGTAATATTTAATTTAGGTACAGATCCTAACCAAGCATCTATAAATATTCAAAATAGAGTGGCTTCTGTAGTAAATAAACTTCCACCGCTTGTAGTTCGTGAGGGTGTGAAAATTACTAGAGAAGAATCTAACAACTTAATGTATATAAACTTATATAGCAATGATCCTACAATGGATCAAAAATTTCTATATAATTTTACGGACATCAATATTCTTTCCGAATTGAAAAGAGTAGATGGTGTTGGAGACGCAGATATTATAGGTAATCGAGATTATGCTATGCGTGTTTGGTTGAAACCAGACCGAATGTTAGCCTATAAAATATCTGCTGATGAAGTAATGGAAGCATTAAGTCAACAAAGTTTAGAGGCTTCTCCCGGTAAAACTGGTGAAAGTTCTGGAAAACGCTCACAAACTTTTGAATATGTATTGAAATATTCAGGGCGCTTTACCACTAAAGAACAATATGGTAATATCATTTTAAAATCTACTCCTGAAGGACAAATACTTCGTCTTAAAGATGTTGCCAATATAGAGTTTGGAAGTTCGATGTACGATATTTATTCGAACCTCAATGGTAAACCATCAGCGGCAATAACAATAAAACAATCCTACGGAAGTAATGCTACGCAAGTAATTAAAGATGTAAAGGCAAAATTAGCGGAGATAAAAAAAGAATCTTTTCCAAAAGGAGTTGATTATGAAATTAGTTATGATGCTTCTAAATTTCTTGATGCTTCTATCGAAAAAGTAATTCACACTTTAGTGGAAGCTTTTATACTGGTAGGATTGGTTGTATTCCTATTTTTAGGTGATTGGCGTTCTACTATAATTCCTGCAATTGCAGTTCCAGTATCATTAATTGGAACATTTGCCTTCATGCAGTTTTTTGGAATTACAATAAATCTCGTAACTTTATTCGCTCTTGTTTTAGCTATTGGGGTGGTCGTTGATGATGCTATCGTAGTAATTGAGGCCGTGCATGCCAAGATGGAAGAAGATCATTTAGGACCAATCAAAGCTACTAAAAAAGCAATGAGCGAAATTAGTGGTGCCATTATTGCTATCACATTTTTGATGGCAGCCGTTTTTATTCCTGTTGCATTCATGTCTGGGCCAGTAGGTATTTTTTACAGACAGTTTTCTATCACTATGGCAACCGGTATCATTTTATCAGGTGTTGTAGCACTTACCCTTACTCCCGCTCTTTGCGCCATGATGTTAAAGAACAATCATGGTATTGCCAAAAAGAAAACTCCATTAAATAATTTTCTAGATGGCTTTAATAACAAATTCAACCAACTAACAGGAAAATATCAAGGAGTACTTGGAAAAATAGTTAACAAAAGATCGGTAACTTTTGGACTATTTATTGCTTTTTGTACTGGAATATTTTTCTTAAACAATAGCCTTCCTTCAGGATTTATTCCAAATGAAGATCAAGGAATGTTTTATGCTATCATACAAACTCCACCAGGTTCATCATTAGAAAGAACAAATGATGTTGCGCTAAAGTTGCAAAAAATAGCTGAAAAAATAGATGGAGTTAAATCGGTATCAGCATTAGCTGGATTTGAAATTCTAACAGAGGGTACGGGTTCTAACTCAGGTACTTGCCTTGTTAATTTAAAAAATTGGGAGGACCGAAAACAGTCTGTAAATGAGATAATGAAAGAGCTTGAAGAAAAATCTAAAAATATTGAAGGTGCAACTCTTGAATTTTTTCAACCACCTGCAGTACCAGGTTATGGTGCCGCTGGAGGATTTGAACTTCGATTACTAGATAAAGCGGGGTCAGGTGATTACAAAAAAATGGAAACGGTAAATAGCGATTTTGTAAAGGAATTGAACAAATGTCCAGAACTATCATCTGTTTTTAGTTTTTACAGTGCCAGTTTTCCTCAATATATGATGAAAATTGATAATGATATTGCCCAACAAAAAGGGGTTACAATTGATAATGCAATGAATACACTTTCTACATTGGTAGGAAGTAATTATGAAATTAGTTTTATTAAATATGACAGACAATACAAAGTAATTGTTCAAACATCTCCTGAATATAGAGCTTTACCAGAAGATATCTTGAAATTATATGTAAAGAACAATCGTGATGAAATGGTACCTTTTTCGGCATTTATGCATATGGAAAAAGTCTATGGCTTATCCGAAATCACTCGTCATAACATGTTTAATTCATCAGAAATAAGCGGACAATCTGCCCCTGGATATAGTAGCGGTCAATCTATAAAGGCGATACAAGAAGTAGCCGAAAAAACTTTACCTAGAGGTTTTGGTATAGATTGGGCAGGAATATCTAAAGATGAAGTGGGACGTGGTAATGAGGCTATCTTTATTTTTCTAATTTGTTTACTATTTGTTTATTTAGTTCTAGCTGCACAATATGAAAGTTTTGTTTTACCATTTGCAGTAATTTTATCACTACCCGCAGGTATTTTTGGGTCATTCTTATTGCTTTCAATTTGTGGTTTAGAAAACAATATTTATGCACAAGTAGCTTTTGTTATGTTGATAGGTTTATTAGGAAAAAATGCTGTGTTAATTGTGGAGTTTGCTGTTCAAAAACATGAATCTGGTTATACTATTCTAGAATCGGCCATGGAAGGTGCTAAAGTAAGATTCCGTCCTATTTTAATGA
>CANEXR010000322.1 GCA_947443815.1 Flavobacteriaceae bacterium
AATAAATTATTTCTTTAATAGTGACTTAATAATCAGACTGTTTCTTTTTTTAAAGTGTTAATAATGTAATAATCACAAAATCTAATTAAAAAATAGTTGTGGCAAATAAAAAATAATAGTAATATTGCAACTTCTTAACCGGTCCTATAGCTCAGCTGGTTAGAGCACCTGACTCATAATCAGGTGGTCCCTGGTTCGAGCCCAGGTGGGACCACAAAACCTCTCAAAGTTATTTATTTTGAGAGGTTTTCTTTTTTGTAGGTACAAGTTCTATTGAGATTTAAAAAAAAAATACTTTTTTTATCGTTTAAGAGATTGTTTTTATTGTTTTTATATGTTTAATTTGCGCAATTGTTTGTTAAGGAATAGTTTGCCTTTAAAAATAAATGAGCATAAATTTTTTTAAAAACAATTGATTAACTACTTTTGAAAACATGAAAATTATTTCCAAAACAACTTTTACACTAATTGCTTTTATTTTTGGGGTATTAAACGCTCTGGCGGGTAATCCACCAATACCAAATCCTGCAGGTAGAAAAAGGCCACCTCCACCTCCGGGGTTAGCTATTGATGAGAATGTTGTACTCTTATTATTAGTTGCACTTTTTTTTGGAATTTACATAATATATACAAATAGATTAAATAAAAAAAGTTCAATTTTTTAATAAAATTGAACTTTTTTGTTAGTGAAAATCCTAAAATTGGTATTATTTATTGCTGTATAGTCTTGAGACATATTTGCCAATAACATCAAATTCTAAATTTATTTTTGAACCAAGATTGATGTTTTTAAAATTAGTATTCTCAAAGGTGTAAGGAATTATGGCAACACTGAATTCATTTTTATTTGAATCTACAACAGTTAAACTAACACCGTTTACCGTAATTGAACCTTTTTCTATGGTTATATTGTTGTGTTTTTCCTCATATTGAAAGGTAAAATACCAACTTCCATTAGTTTCATTTGCAGTAATACAAGTTCCAATTTGATCTACATGACCCTGTACAATATGTCCGTCTAATCGGTCTCCTAATTTCATGGCTCTCTCTAAGTTAATGATGTCGCCAGTTTTCCAATTCGAAATTGTCGTTTTTTTTATAGTTTCACCAATAGCCGTTACAGTATAACAACTGTCTTTTATGGCCACAACGGTAAGGCATATCCCATTATGAGCAACACTTTGATCAATTTGAAGTTCAGTTGTAATAATTGAATTTATCGTAATGTTGATATTGTCTTTGTCTTTTTTTATTTCTTGGATTGTGCCAAGGGTTTCTATGATTCCTGTAAACATTTCTTGTTTTATTTTACTAAATTTGCACTTCAAAATTAGTAATAAATAACGTCAGGTCATTATGAAAAAAGCAGAAAATATAATAGTTGGAATTTCAATAGGAGATTTAAACGGTATTGGAAGCGAAGTGATTCTAAAAACATTTGAGGATTCTAGAATGTTGGAGCTGTGTACCCCAGTTATTTTTGCCAATGTAAAAATTGTTTCTTTTGTAAAAAGAACTTTTGAATCAACCGTTCAATTGCATGGGATAGACCGATTAGACCAAATTGTATTAGGAAAAATTAATGTCTTTAATGTTTGGAAAGAAAGTGTTGAAATAAATTTAGGGGTTAATGATGATAAGGTTGGGGAATATGCTATCAAATCATTTGTTACTGCTACTAAAGCTTTAAAAGAAGGCGTGATTGATGTGCTGGTAACGGCGCCAATTAATAAGTATAATATTCAATCGGAAACATTTAAATTCCCAGGGCATACCGATTATTTGGACCAAGAGTTAGATGGGAATGCGCTTATGTTAATGGTTCAGGATAATTTAAGAGTAGGACTATTGACGGATCATGTTCCGCTAAGCGAAGTGGCTTCTCATATTACCGAGGAATTAATTATCAGAAAAATTGAAACCATAAAACAATCATTAATTCAGGATTTTAGTATTAATAAACCTAAAATAGCTGTTTTGGGATTGAATCCTCATTGTGGAGATGGTGGAGTTATAGGTGGAGAGGAAGATGTTATATTAAAGCCAACATTGAAAAAAATATTTGAAAAAGGGACAATGGTTTTTGGGCCTTTTGCAGCAGATGGGTTTTTTGGTAGTAATCAATATGAAAAATATGATGCTGTAATTGCGACCTATCACGATCAAGGATTAATTCCTTTTAAGACGTTGTCCTTTGGGAAAGGGGTGAATTATACTGCTGGTTTGAGTAAAATTAGAACATCTCCTGATCATGGAACCGCTTATGATATTGCAGGAAAAGGGATTGCAGATTATAATTCCTTCAAAGAAGCCGTTTATTTGGCTATTGATATCTATAATTCTAGAAGTCAATACGCAGAAATTAGCCTTAAGCCCTTGAAAACAAAAGAAAAACAGTTATAAACAAAAAAAGGTGAATAACATTATTAGATTTATAATAATTTTATATCTTTGCACTCCCGAAGTTTCGGGCAAATTGTTGTTGAAATGAATAAGACAAAAGATTATTTAATTCCTTTTGTAGGATTAAAGATAGGAAAACATCATTTTGAGTATCAAGTAAATAATACGTTCTTTGAAATCTTTGATTATCATGAATTTCAAGATTCAGATATCAAAGTAAATTTAGTTTTAGATAAAAAAAGCACCATGTTGGAGCTGAGTTTTAAGCATAAGGGGACTGTAAATGTTCCTTGTGATATGACTAGTGAAGATTTTGATTTGCCAATAAAAAGCAAAATGAATTTAATTGTTCGTTTTGGAGAAGCTTTTAATAATGACAATGAAGAATTACTCATTTTGCCACATGGAGAATTTGAAATAGATGTTGCGCAATACATTTATGAAATGATTGTGTTGTCTGTCCCTCTAAGACGAGTTCATCCGGGTATTAAAGACGGAAGTTTGAAAACGGAAGCGCTTGCAAAACTGAATGAGCTAAAAGTAAAAGAAAAAAAAGAAGAGAAGAAAAAAGAAGAAAATATTGACCCACGTTGGGACAAATTAAAGCAACTATTAACGGATAAATAATATAGTAAAATGGCACATCCTAAGAGAAAAATCTCGAAAACAAGAAGAGATAAAAGAAGAACACATTATAAAGCTACTGTAGCTCAA
>CANEXR010000323.1 GCA_947443815.1 Flavobacteriaceae bacterium
ACTTTATTTTCGCTATTTTTGAACCGAAAGTTATAAAGTTGAAAATTTAGTTTTTGCATAAAGCAAAAGTATTAAATAAGTTTAAAATTTGAAGTTTAAAGTTTCATTCGAAGCAATAAACTTGTAACCACAAACTTGAAACAAAAAGAAATGGACGAAGTACTTAAAATTGTAAATGATATAAAAAGCGGTAATATAAAACCTATCTATTTTTTGATGGGTGAAGAACCTTATTATATTGACAAATTATCTGATTATATCGAACAAAATGTATTGTCTGAAGAAGAAAAAGGATTCAATCAAACCGTTTTATACGGAAGAGATGTTGCTATAGAAGATATAATTTCAACAGCTAAACGTTATCCAATGATGGCAGATCGTCAGGTAGTTATAGTAAAAGAAGCACAAGAATTATCACGAACAATTGATAAATTAGAAACTTATGTAGACAATCCGATGGCAACAACCGTTTTGGTTTTTTGTTACAAATACAAAACATTAGACAAACGTAAAAAAGTAACCAAATTATTAGCGCAAAAAGGAGTTGTTTACGAAAGTAAAAAATTGTACGATAATCAAGTCGGCGATTGGATTAAAAGGGTTTTATCAGGGAAAAAATATTTAATTGAACCTAAAGCTACGGCGATGTTAGTAGAGTTTTTAGGAACTGATTTGAGTAAAATAAACAATGAATTAGAGAAGTTACAGATTATACTTCCTGCGGGTAGCACTATTAATCCAAAGCATATTGAGGAAAATATAGGCTTCAGTAAAGATTTTAATAATTTTGAACTATTGAATGCTTTAGGTTCTAGAAATCAATTGAAAGCATTTCAAATTGCACACTATTTTTCGGATAATCCAAAAGCAAATCCATTAATTGTAACCACAAGCACTGTATTTGGTTTTTATATTAAAATATTAAAATACCATGGATTAAAAGATCGAAATCCAAAAAATGTAGCTTCGGTTCTTGGAGTAAGTCCTTATTTTTTAAAAGATTATGATATTGCTTTGAAAAATTACCCCATGAAAAAAGTAAGTCAAATCATAACTGCTTTGCGAGATATTGATGTAAAAAGTAAAGGAGTTGGCGCCAATGCATTGTCGCAATCCGATTTATTAAGAGAAATGCTTTATAAAATATTTAATTAGTGTGTAAAATTGCGATATTTGCACCTCTAAAATAAAATACCACAAATATGGGAATGAATAAAAATACCATTTTAGGATGGGCCACTTGGATAATGATATTAATGGGATTGCTATTAATAGGCCTAGGTGCTTTTAGATACGACGATGTAGCAGGATGGGGATTTGCAGCTGTTGGCGTTGGTTTCTTGGCAAATGCTTGGGTATTTAGCTCTCTTAAAGGTAGAGTGTAGTTTATAGTTTTTAGTTTATAGTTTTTAGTTATGGCAAAAATAAATAAATTTGAAGATTTAGAAATTTGGCAAAAAGCTAGGGAATTATGTCAATATGTTGGGTTATTGATTCAAACAACAAATTTGAAAACTAATTATTCATTAAAAGATTAAATAGATAGAAGTTCAGGGTCCATAATGGATAACATTGCAGAAGGTTTTGAAAGAAATGGAAATAGAGAATTCATACAATTTTTGAGTATTGCAAAAGGCTCGGCTGGGGAAGTTAAATCCCAATCTTACAGGGCTTTTGATAAAAAACTAATTTCAGAAGAACAATATTTGAAATTGAATGAAATGACTGAAATAGAAAAAAATAAAATAGGAGCAATGATGCATTATTTAAGAAATTGTGAAATCAAAGGACTTAAATTTAAGTAATTCAGTAAGCAACTATAAATTATAAACCAATAACAACAAACAACAATATGTCAGACGATAAAAAAGTAATATTTTCAATGTCTAAATTGAGTAAAACCTACTCAAGCAGCGACAAACAAGTATTGAAAAACATCTATTTAAGTTTCTTTTACGGAGCAAAAATTGGAATTTTAGGTTTAAATGGTTCAGGAAAATCTTCTTTATTAAAGATTATTGCTGGTGTCGATAAAAACTACCAAGGCGATGTAGTTTTTGCGCCTGGATACACTGTTGGTTATTTAGAACAAGAACCTCAATTGGATGATGATAAAACGGTAATCGAAATCGTAAGAGAAGGTGTTGCCGAGACTATGGCTGTACTTGAAGAATACAATAATATCAATGATTTATTTGGTCTTCCTGAAAATTATGAAGATGCTGATAAAATGGACAAGTTAATGGATCGTCAAGCTGCATTGCAAGACAAAATAGATGCATTAGGCGCTTGGGAAATTGATACCAAACTCGAAATTGCCATGGATGCATTGCGCACCCCAGAAGGCGATACACCAATCAAAAATTTATCAGGAGGGGAAAGACGTCGTGTAGCTTTATGTCGTTTATTATTGCAACAACCAGACGTTTTATTATTAGATGAACCTACCAATCACTTGGATGCAGAAAGCGTCCTTTGGTTAGAGCAACATTTAGCACAATATGCCGGAACTGTTATTGCAGTTACTCACGATAGGTATTTCTTAGATAATGTAGCAGGTTGGATTTTAGAATTAGATAGAGGAGAAGGTATCCCTTGGAAAGGAAATTACTCTTCTTGGTTAGACCAAAAATCAAACCGAATGGCACTGGAAGAAAAAGTAGCATCAAAACGTAGAAAAACCTTAGAGCGAGAATTGGATTGGGTTCGCCAAGGCGCAAATGGACGTCAGACCAAACAAAAAGCGCGTTTGCAGAACTATGATAAACTTTTAAATGAAGACCAAAAACAATTAGATGAAAATCTAGAAATTTATATTCCAAACGGCCCTCGTTTAGGAACTAATGTTATTGAAGCCAAGAATGTTGCCAAAGCTTTTGGAGATAAATTATTGTATGATAATTTGAATTTTACTTTGCCACAAGCCGGAATTGTTGGAATTATTGGACCAAACGGTGCGGGTAAATCAACTATTTTCCGAATGATACTGGGAGAGCAAGAAACCGATTCTGGTGCGTCCACTATTGGTGAAACCGTAAAAGTAGCTTATGTCGATCAAGCACATTCTAATATAAATCCTGAAAAATCAATTTGG
>CANEXR010000324.1 GCA_947443815.1 Flavobacteriaceae bacterium
GAAAGATACAGTGATTGATATAGAGGAAAATGGCAACGGAATTTGTTACGATGAACCTAGTATTGAAGCTATTTGTTCTTCCATTCAAAGAGCATTAGTTGTATATAATAATACAAAAAGAAAGCATGCCTTAATAAAATCCATAATGGAAATTGACCATTCATGGGCCACAGTTTGTAAAGAATATATAGAAGTATACCAATTAATTATTTAAAGAAATGAAAGCGAAAAAGAAAAATGTAATTGCCATTATTTTAGGTGGTGGACAGGGATCAAGATTGTATCCATTAACAGAAACAAGATCGAAGCCTGCAGTGCCAATTGGGGGAAAATACAGATTAGTTGATATCCCGATTTCAAATTGTATGAATTCAGATATTTACAGGATGTTTGTATTGACGCAGTTCAATTCCGCTTCATTGAATGCGCATATCAAGAATACATATAACTTTAGTATTTTTAGTCATGCCTTTGTTGATATTTTGGCAGCCGAACAAACACCTGATAATCCAACTTGGTTTCAAGGAACTTCGGATGCCGTTAGACAATGTATGCCCCATTTTTTAAACCATGATTTTGATTATGCTTTAATTCTTTCGGGGGATCAATTGTATCAGATGGATTTTAATGAAATGCTAGAAGCGCATATAAAAGCCGAAGCTGATATATCGATAGCAACTTTGCCAGTTAATGCAAAAGATGCTCCAGAATTTGGTATCCTAAAAACCAATGCCGAAAGTTGTATTGAATCTTTTATTGAAAAACCCGCAGCTGAACTTTTACCTGATTGGGAATCAGATGTTAGTGACGAAATGAAAAGCCAAGGAAAGCATTATTTAGCGTCAATGGGGATTTATATTTTCAACAAAAAACTTTTGGTGGAATTAATGAAAAATCCAGATACCAAAGATTTTGGTAAAGAAATTATTCCTCAAGCTGTTGGACATCGAAAAATATTGAGTTACCAATACGAAGGATATTGGACTGATATTGGTAATATTGATTCGTTTTTTGAGGCCAATATTGGATTAACAAATGATATTCCAGAATTCAATTTGTTTGATAACGATAATAAAATTTTTACCAGACCTCGATTACTACCTCCTTCAAAATTCCAAAAAACTATGATTGAAAAATCATTGATATCAGAAGGTTGTATTATTAATGCCAAAGAAATTAATAAGTCAGTGATTGGTATACGTTCTAGAATAGGTGAGGGAACCGTTATTCAGAATTGTTATGTAATGGGTAATGACTATTATCAGAGTATTGATGTGATGAAAGAAGATATTAATAATAACAAACAATTAGTAGGAATAGGCGAAAGATGCTTTATTAGCAATGCACTTGTGGATAAAAACTGTAGAATTGGAAACGATGTTCACATCAATGGTGGAAAGCATTTAGAGAATTTTTCTAATGAATTGTATGCCATAAAAGATGGAATTGTTGTTATCAAAAAAGGAGCTACTATTCCTAATAATTATGTCATCAAATAATTATTTCTAAAGTCAGTTATGGCAGATGTCATACATAGAACAAAATTTTCAGTTTTAATTATTAATTGTCCCTTCAAATAGAAAAAATTTAGCTCCCAAAGGAGTTTTAAATCCTCTTAAAAAGAATGGTGAAGTCAATTTAATGGTTAAAATTGAGAATTTTGTTTTTTTAGAAAGAAGGAATCGATTTTAAAATCCAAAATAAACGTAGTTATTCATTAAAATACAAAAGATATATGTAGTAGTTTTTAGAATTACTTTCGAAATTTTCAAGGATTTATTGAGATATGTTGCAATCTTTAACATATCCATAATTTTTTTATTAAAGTTTCTATCATATATAATTTTTATTACATTTCGAATTCATTTAAAGAGATACAATGCAAAATCAAACCAGAATTATAATAGAAAATGTTTTGCCTCAATTAGACGGAGGGGCTTTCGCAATAAAAAGAATTGTTGGTCAAAAAGTACGTGTAACCGCAGCTGTTTTTTCGGACGGACATGATGTTTTAGAAAGTTGTGTTAAATTCAAACATGAAGCAGATAATAATTGGCAAGAAGTTCGTATGACACCAACGGTTAATGACGAATGGTTTGCAGAATTTAAAGTTGAAAAACAAGGTCTTTATACCTATTTTGTAGAAGGCTGGGTGGATTATGCGTTAAATTGGCAACATGGAACTGAACGAAAAATTCAGGATAATCAGTATGTTAAATCCGAATTATTAGAAGGAGCAGAATATGTTAGAGCCATTTTAGATGTTGTTAATGACGCTGAAAGAGATTATTTAAATACATTAGCTCATTATTTCACTACCGAATCAGAGTACGAAAATGCAGTCCGTGAAACAACTTCGCATGAACTGACTCATATTTTTAAAAAATACCCGATACGTTTTTTAGAAAATAAATCATTAGAATTGCAGGTTTATGTCGATAGGAAAAAAGCACTATTCAGCACATGGTATGAATTTTTTCCACGTTCGGCATCCCAAGAAGAGGGAAAACATGGAACATTCAAAGATTGTGAACGCCTCTTACCAAGAGTGGCTGCCATGGGATTTGATACTTTGTATTTCCCCCCAATTCATCCTATTGGGGAAGTAAACCGAAAAGGAAAAAATAATGCTACAAATGCCCAACCCGGTGATGTTGGTTCTCCTTGGGGAATTGGATCCCAATATGGAGGACATAAATCGACTCATCCCGAATTAGGAACAATTGATGACTTTAAGGATTTAGTGCAAAAAGCACAAGATTTAGGAATTGAAGTTGCAATGGATTATGCTTTGCAAGCAGCTCCCGATCATCCTTATGTAAAAGATTTTCCACAATGGTTCAAATGGAGACCCGATGGAACAGTTCAATATGCGGAAAATCCACCTAAAAAATACCAAGATATTCAACCCATATATTTTGAATCTGGAGATTGGAAAAACCTTTGGAAAGAATTATTAGATGTCGCTTTATTTTGGATTGAGGAGTGTAATATAAAAGTGTATAGAGTTGATAATCCTCATACAAAACCCTTTTACTTCTGGGGTTGGTTGATTGC
>CANEXR010000325.1 GCA_947443815.1 Flavobacteriaceae bacterium
ATTTCCTTAGCCCAATTTAACAAGGCACTACTGGTTTTATTTTCAATGGTGTGTATCATCAAGCCTGGCAGGAAAAAATCATAGATATAATATCCTTTGTTGGCTACCTCATCATGTAAATGCAAACCATATTCTGCGTGAATTTCTGGCAATAGCATCAAATTATTTTGTTGTGCAATTTTTTTAATACGCTCTAAATAGTCCCAAGTTCCTGGTTTATTAAAGAAATTAGATTCCCCAACTTGTTTATGCAAATAAGCAAAAGCATCTAATCGAAGGATATTACAGCCATAACCATTTAATTTCTTTAAGGTCTCTTCATAAAAATCCCATACTAAAGATGATGCAGCATTGACATCCATTTGTCCTAAATAGGAACGTTTTTGTTCTACAATTTGCAAAATTTCTGATTTCAAAGGAGTACAATCTTCAAAATCAATGGTCGTAAAATCTTGATTCTCCTTAATTGCGGTATTAATTACAGCAACAACAAATAAAATTTGCTCGTCTGTCAATCCTTTTACATTTTGTAAATCTGCTACAGTAATCGGATTATAAGTTATTTGCTGATAAAAAGTATTCCAATAAGGCTGTTCTGTACCGTCTGGAAAACGAACTTTTAATATGGGTAAACCTGACTTTCTCATGAACAATTTATGGAGAAATTCTGGTTTAGGGATTACAATTCCGTCTTCATTTTTCACTCCGTTTCCTTCCCAAAACTCATTCCAATTGATAAAAAAATCTTTAAATTTAGATTCATTACCATATTGCAGCATGTCTTTAAACTGAGGAGAAGCTACAGAAAGATGATTTAACACTATATCAAATTTCAACTTTATCTGGAGCTCATTCAAGTCTTTTAAATCTTTTGTATCAACTAAATCTTTATTTATATCATAATCAATAATAGAAAAACCTCTATCTAAATCACTATTAAAAAAAGTAGGTAAAACATAAAGTAAAGAAAACACCTCTTTAAATTCGGCCATTTTAAGCATGGCTATAGTATCACTAAATTTTTGTCCAATACTATCTGGATAAATATTGAGCATTACACCATTACTAATTTTTAAATTATTTTGTTGCATCGTATTTTATAAAAGTTTAGAAAGGATATTGATGTTATCCGGTAATCGCCCAACATTTTGCAGTTTTAAAGCAGCTAATTTTAGAGCGATATCCAAACATTCATTAATTGATTTTTCTTTTATATAAGCAAATAAAAATCCAGACCAAAAAGCATCACCTGCTCCAGTTGAGTCCATAACTTTATCAATTTTTATGGCTGGCATTTGTATTACATCTTTCCCTTTTTGAGATAGTTTCACCCCTTTGCTGCCTAAAGTTAAACAAACCGTATCTACTCCTTGATGGTGAAAAAATTCAAATATCTCTTCATGAGGAAGCTCCTTCTCAAAAAGGCGCAACATATCATCTTCACTAATTTTTATTAATGGATTGAATTGACAATAGGTTTTGATTACTTTAAAAGCCTTCTTTTGACTTTTCCAAAGTTTTCTTGCATAGTTAACGTCAATACTCAGTTTGCAACCTAAATCGTGTGCTTCTTGTGCTTTCTTTAAAATAGTTTTCTGCGCAGGATTTTTGCTTAATGCGAAACAAGTAGTATGAAATATCTTGGTATTGGATAGTATTTCCTTGGAAATTTGTTCTTCATAAATACAACAATCTGCTGAACGATACGGAATGAAATCGGGTGTTCCTTCAGACCTTGAAACAAAAATTACACTAGTAGATTTATCATCTAGAACATTAAGATGGTTTGTATTTATACCAACACTCGTTAATCGTTCCGTAATATAGGACCCAAAACCATCGTTCCCAACGGTTGCAACCATAATAGTATTCAAACCCAATCGCGTTGAATTCATAGCAACATTAGTAGGTGAACCTCCTAAATACCTATGATAATCTCTAGTTTCATTAATAAGCACTCCTTCTTGATGTCCAATAAAATCAACTAGAACTTCTCCAACACAAAGGATATCTATTACATCCATATTTTTATTTATTGTATTATTCACTTAATTTAGGTTTTTTTATTTTAATTAATAAGGTACAGAGAGCAGCAATCACTAACAATATACCTGCAAAACTTATCGCTTGACGAGGATCATTATCTAAGAAATTTTTTAAAATATAACCAAATGATAGGTTTTGAATAATCATTGGAATTACAATCATCATGTTAATAATACCCATATAAACACCATATCTTTCTTTTGAAATAACAGCAACAACCATTAAGTAAGGAATTCCCATCATACTTGCCCAAGCAATACCATAGCCAATAACAACTCCAAAAAATGCATATTGATTTTGCACCATTGGAAAACATAAAAGGGAAATGGCCCCTAATAATAAACAGGTAAAATGAATCATCTTAGCACCATGTTTTTTAGCTAATTTGGCCAAATAGAAGGCTATTGAAAAAGTAACAATGAAGCCGAATGCACCAATCAATCCATTCCATTCCACTGCTTTTTCATAGCCAACCGCATTGCTTGGTGTCACATTCCAAACGGACAAAGCAATACTTTTTGAATTGTTTTGCCAATAACACATCATAGCATACCATTGAAACAAATACACCAAAAATAATTGCCACATAACTGTTGGCATTTCTAAAACTGCACTATAAATGTCTTTAAAAGGAGTAAAAATATGTAGAGGCTCCTCTCTTAAAATGGCTAATTCTGCATCGGTTGGTGGAATTTCTTTGGTCTTAGTCATACTCCACCAAATAGACGTTACTGAAAGTACAGCTCCTAGAAAAAAGGAAGCGTATATCCAAGTGGGCAATGATCCTGTATAACCGACAAAAATTATTGGAAATAGAAAAAGAGAAATATAAGCCAAAAATTGTCCGAAACCAGTAAAAAAACTTTGAGCCTGAAAACCCATCGGTTGCTGATCTTCGCTCAATGTATCCGCAATAAAGGCACGATAAGGTTCCATCGCAGTATTATTACCAACATCCAGAATCCAAAGCAAGCCAGCAGCCATCCATAATGAACTACTAAATGGAA
>CANEXR010000326.1 GCA_947443815.1 Flavobacteriaceae bacterium
ATCGATGTCTTTGTATAAAATGAAGTCCAAAATAGTTTCTTTTATTTCATCACTTGGAATAACAAAAAATTCGATGGGTTCCCGCATAAACTTGGTTTCCCATTTATCGATTACTCCTTTTGTCACATCAGATGAACTGGTTTTTACATACAAACATTTTACTTTAGCTTTTGTCTTTTTAGCTATCTCCAATACCAGTCTAAGTGAAGTTTTGTCTTTAGGTCTAAAACGAGTTGTAAAACCAATAGTCTCCATTTTTTTATATTTTGCTTCTATGGGTACACATAACATTGGAACATCAATTCCGATGATTACTGAACCCGCATTACTTCCTACAAAAAAGGCTTTCCATCCGGTCACACCTGAAGTACCCATGACTACAAAGTCAATTTTATCTTCTTTGATTGCTTTTTTAACATTGAAAAGTAAGTCGCCATCCATAAGTCGATGTGTCATTTTAATTTTTTCCAAATGCCGCTCTTCAGCAATTGCTCTGAGCTTTGGAATTTCATCTTTAAAGATATCAAATTGTGATAATTCTAATGAATCATTAATGACTGCGTAATTTTCAGGGAAAAACTGATTATCAAAAACAGGCAATTCAAAGGTGTGCAATAAAATAATTTCTCCTTGAACTATTTTTGCAAATTCTAAAGCATGAACGAAAGCATTATTCGCTACTTCGGAAAAATCTGTTGGAAATAGAATTTTTTTTGTAATACATTGTAATTTATTTGCAGTCAATTATTTACATTAAAATTATAAAACAAATAGCAAAATAATATGATAATTATCAGTTTGGCATATTTTTAACTAAAAAAAGTGTTAAACCAGTTCTTAAAAAGCTTTTGCGCTTATTATCAATACTTTGTGTTTCAACTAGGGTTTTGTAATAGGAACTATTGTAGTATCACTATTGGTTTTATACGAATGTCTTGTTGCGTACTCCTTTTTACTTACTTTTGCATAAAATTGATTCCAAAATATGATTCCAAATGATTCTATAGTAGCATTAGCAACTCCTTCGGGAGCTGGTGCGATAGCCATAATCCGGGTTTCGGGCGAAAATGCCATTGCTATTGGTCATTCTGTTTTTAAATCCATTAAAAACAAAGATTTAAGGGTTCAAAAAACGCATACCTTGCATTTGGGTCATATTATAGATGGCGCCAAAACTTTAGATGAAGTATTGGTGTCGCTTTTTAAAGGACCCAATTCTTATACTGGCGAAAATACAATAGAAATTTCTTGTCATGGTTCTACTTATATACAACAGCAAATTATTCAGTTGTTGCTCAGAAAAGGCTGCCGTATGGCTGATGCAGGTGAATTTACGCTGCGGGCTTTCCTGAATGGAAAACTGGATTTATCGCAAGCCGAAGCTGTTGCCGATTTGATTTCATCAGACAATGAAGCTTCACACCAAATAGCCATGCAGCAAATGCGTGGTGGTTTCTCTAATGAAATTGCCAAACTGAGGGAAGAATTATTGAATTTTGCTTCACTAATCGAACTTGAATTGGACTTTGCTGAAGAAGATGTGGAATTTGCAGACCGCACCCAATTTCATGAATTACTAAACCGAATTGAATTTGTCCTAAAGCGCTTAATCGATTCGTTTGCGGTGGGAAATGTGATCAAAAACGGAATTCCTGTGGCGATTGTTGGCGAACCAAATGTGGGAAAATCAACGCTTTTGAATGCTTTATTGAACGAAGAACGCGCCATTGTCTCGGAAATTGCAGGAACAACTCGTGATACCATTGAAGACGAATTGGTTATTGGTGGCATTGGTTTTCGATTCATCGACACTGCTGGAATTCGAGAGACCAAAGATGTGGTGGAAAGCATTGGAATAAAAAAAACCTTCGAAAAGATAGAGCAAGCGCAAGTAGTCGTTTTCCTTTTTGATAGTTCCGAGTTTAAAGTTTCAGGTTTAAAGTTGAAAGTGGAACTGGAGAAAATTAAAAATCAATTTCCATTGAAGCCGCTTGTTATTATTGGAAACAAAGCCGATAAATTAGAAGAAAGTGATATTCAAAATATCAAATCAGAAATTCCAGAAATTTTACTTATTTCTGCAAAAGAAAAACTAGGTGTTGAGGATTTAAAAAATCAGTTGCTTTCGTTTGTAAATACGGGTGCTTTGCGCAATAATGAAACCATTGTTACCAACACGAGGCATTACGATTCCTTATTAAAAGCTTTAGATGAAATTCAGAAAGTGAAATTTGGTCTCGAAACCAATCTGTCGAGTGACTTGATGGCTTTGGATATCAAAGAAGCCTTGTATCAATTTGGAATGATTACTGGTCAGGTTACCAATGATGAATTGCTGGGGAATATTTTTGCTAATTTTTGTATTGGGAAATAAATCTTATAAAACATAACAAAATAAAACAAAGAATCCCAGTTAAAATGTCATAAAACGGCATTTTAACTGGGATTCTTTTTTCTGTTTATTTGGCTTTATTTACAGATAGTTTGTTCCTTTTAGTACCATTATTGTAGCACGAAAAAAATCTGCATCGGGATTTTTTTTTTGGTGAGATGATGACACAATCTGACACACATAGACACAATAGGATACAAAATTGATCACATTATGAGTTCTAAAATGAGGTTGTCAGAATTTGTGAGCACTGCAAAAAACAGTTTACAGCCAGAACAACGCGAACGCGATATTGTTCACCCATATCTCTATATAAAAAATAAAGATTATAAATGATGGCTAAAAAAACTACAAGATTGAAAACTCAAACCTTCAAAAATTGCCATTTTTAATATCCACAGAAATAACACTAGTGCTCTGGCTCCACCTAATTGCAATTTCATAATCTTTTGCTCCTATCTTAAGGAGAATCTACATAAATATATTTCTTTGGCCTACATTTTTATTGATTCCATCGTACCATTTTAAATCCCTTTCTCCCTCAAGCTTCCGTTTCCAGGCCTTTTCTAGACTTATCATAGATGTGTCTCAAAGACATAAATCAGTAGAAAACTTTATTTTGTTCTTCAATTTTTTTTATTGTACAACAATAAATGA
>CANEXR010000327.1 GCA_947443815.1 Flavobacteriaceae bacterium
CTTCCTGTTTCCTTATCTACACCATAGAATGAAGGCGTATACAAACGCCCTGAAAAATTTACAGGAGAACCGTGTGTTAAGTGACCACCATGAGATAAATCAAAACCTAGAATTTTATCACCTGGTTTAATACAAGCATGATATACAGCTGTATTGGCTTGTGAACCAGAGTGTGGTTGCACGTTTGCATAAGCAGCACCAAATAATTCTTTAGCTCTATCGATAGCAATTTGTTCAATAACATCAACTACTTCGCAACCGCCGTAGTATCTTTTGCCAGGATATCCTTCAGCATATTTATTAGTCAAAACAGAACCAGCTGCTTCCATTACTTCATCACTCACGAAGTTTTCTGAGGCAATAAGCTCTAATCCGTGTATCTGTCTTTCTTGTTCTTCTAGAATAAGGTCAAAAATTTGTTCGTCGCGTTGCATTTCTTTGATTTTCGTTAATTTGATGCAAAAATACAAAAAAACGTTTGGTATACAGCTAGATTATAATATATTTGATGAGTATTTTTTAACAAAATAATTAACAAACCCATGCCTATAACTGCCAACAATACTAACCGAAAGTCATGGCTACCTGTCCCTGACAATAGTGATTTTCCAATACAAAATATTCCTTTTGGTGTTTTTCTTACAAAGGAAAACATTGTAACTGTAGGAACAAGAATTGGAGATTTCGCAATAGATTTAGGGGCGTTGCAACAATTAGATTACTTTGAGGGAATTGAATTAACCGATGATATGTTCATGCAAGATACTTTGAATGATTTCATATCAGACGGAAAAAAAACTTGGCGATTAGTTCGAAATCGTATTGCTGAAATTTTTGATGAAAAAACCCCAAAATTACGAGACAACATAAATCATCGCAATATTGTTATATTCAATATGAAAGATGTAGAGATGCAACTGCCTGTTTTAATTGGTGATTACACTGATTTTTATTCTAGTCGGGAACACGCTACAAATGTTGGCAAAATGTTTCGAGATCCTGAGAATGCCTTACTACCTAATTGGCTTCATATTCCAGTAGGTTATCATGGTAGAAGTTCTACTATTGTGCCAACCGAAATACCCGTAAATAGACCAATGGGACAAACGCTTCCAAATGGTGAAACCACTCCCGTTTTTGGTCCATCACGATCTGTTGATTTTGAATTGGAAACCGCATTCATTACCACCGATGCAAACATAATGGGCGAGAACATACCTATTAGTGAAGCAGAAGATTATATTTTTGGGATGGTATTATTAAATGATTGGAGTGCCCGTGACATTCAAAAATGGGAATATGTTCCACTTGGCCCCTTCTTATCAAAGAATTTTGCAACTTCCATTTCACCTTGGATTGTAACCATGGATGCGTTGGAACCTTTTAGAACAAAAGGACCCAAACAAGTACCAACTCCGCTTCCCTATTTACAACAAAAAGGAAAACATTCTTTCGATATAAATTTGGAAGTTGCCATTCAACCTGAAAATGGAGAGCCTACAATAGTTTCAAACACTAATTTCAAATACATGTATTGGACTATGTGCCAGCAATTAGCACATCATACTTCTAATGGATGCCGGGTAAATTCTGGAGATATGATGGGTTCTGGGACTATTTCTGGACCAACCCCAGATAGTTTTGGATCCATGTTAGAATTGACTTGGGGCGGCAAAAATCCGATTCAATTAAAAGACGGAACAGAACGAAAATTCATTAATGATTTTGATACTGTCATCATAAAAGGACATTGTCAAAACGGACATGTTCGTATTGGCTTTGGAGAAGTTTCTAGTAAACTACTTCCACCTTTTACAAGAAAATAAAATCTAAATTAAAAATAAAAAGCCTGACAAAAAATATGTTTGTTAGGCTTTTTTGTGGCATTGTTTTTGAATTTTCAATTTTAAAATCAAATCACTTCATTCAATTAGCAACTTAAAAAGAGCACTATGAAAAAAATTACTCTCGCACTATCTTTCTTTATATTAATCTCTTCTTGTGGTGTAAAACAAACCCAAAGCTTATTGAGTTCAGGAAATTATGATGATGCTATCAATCTTTCCGTTTCAAGTTTGCGTTCTAATAAAGATAAAAAAGGCAAGCAAGACTACATCTATTTGTTAGAAGAAGCTTTCGCAAAAGCGAAGGAACGTGATTTAAATACAATTGACTTTTTAGTCAAAGAAGCAAATCCTGCTCAATTAGAAAAAATCTACGATAGCTATTTGCAATTAAACAATCGTCAGGAAAAAATAAAACCAATTCTACCTCTTAAATTAATAAAAGAAGGGAGAAATGCTATTTTTCAATTAGAAGATTATAATGAAAAAATTGCGTCAAGCAAAAATGCTCTTTCCAATTATTTATATGAAAATGCAAAAATACTCCTGAATACCAATACAAAAATGAATTTTCGCAAAGCTTTTGATGACCTAACGTATTTAAATCAATTAAGCCCTAATTATAAGGACATCCAAAAATTAATGGAGGAAGCACAATTCAAAGGAACAGATTTTGTCATTGTAAGTACTCAAAATGAAACCAATATGATTATTCCTTCTCGGTTACAAAATGATTTATTGGACTTTAATACCTATGGATTGAATGACAAATGGACCGTATATCATAGTATAAAACAACGCAGTATCGATTACGACTATGCAATGTTGCTTAATTTCAGACAAATTTATATTTCGCCAGAACAAATAAAAGAGAAAGAATTTATAAAAGAACGTCAAATCAAAGACGGTCAAAAAAAATTAATTGATGCCAATGGAAAAGATGTGTTAGACGAAAAAGGAAAAGTAGTTATGGTAGATAATTTAAGAAATGCAACGGTTCAGATTTATGAGTCCAGACAGTTTAAATCATGTCAAATTACAGCAAAGGTGGATTACATCAACTACAAAACCAATCAATTAATGCAATCCTTTCCTATAACAAGCGAATTTGTATTTGAAAATATTTATGCCAAATATAAAGGCGACCGAAGAGCATCTGATGATAATTATTATTCCTATTTTGACAAAAAAGCGGTGC
>CANEXR010000328.1 GCA_947443815.1 Flavobacteriaceae bacterium
CTGTGACGATGATTCTGATGGGATATATTCTTTTGATTTGAATGAACAAGTGAGTCCACAAATTTTGAAAGGACTCCCTGCAGGTTTAATTGTTTCCTATTACTTGAATGAAGCAGATGCTGTTTTAGAAAAAAACACTTTGTCAAACCAATTCAGTAATACTATTCCAAACCAACAAACCATTTTGGCACGAATCATTAATGGCCCAGATTGCTTTCAAATCATTCCAATTACGTTAATAGTAAATACGTTTACTCCTCCAAATTTTGAGGATGAGACTGTTTTTTTGTGCAATGGAAGCACCGCCAATTTAATGGTTGATTCAGGCTTTTTGAGTTATTTATGGAATACTGGCAATACATCAAATACCATAAAAATTAATGCATCAGGAAATTATTCTGTAACAGTAACCGATACAAATGGATGTGAAAAAACAAAAAAATATATTGTAAAACCATCCGAAATTGCAACAATTACTGGAACTCAAATAAATGATTTTTCAGGAAACGAGAATACTGTTATAATAGAATATAGCGGTATTGGTGATTATGAATTTTCCATAGATGGATTTTATTATCAAAACAGCCCTTCATTTGAGGAAGTTCCAGCAGGTAGCTATCTTGCCTATGTAAGAGATAAAAATGGATGCGGATTAGCTACTCCATTGGCCTTTTATGTTATGGATTATCCTAAATTTTTTACTCCAAATGGGGATGGTTTTAATGATTTTTGGAGAATTAAAAATATTAGTTTATTTCCAAATTCTGTATTGACTATTTTTGATCGATATGGTAAATTATTAAAACAACTGAACTCATCAAATAATGGTTGGGATGGTACTTTCAATGGATTAGCGTTGCCTTCTGATGATTATTGGTTTGAACTAATGATCAATGATAAAAAAATAAAGGGGCATTTTTCATTGAAAAGATAAATTATATTTTTCTATTTTTAACAAATGAAAAGAGCCTTATTTATTTTCTTTGTTTTTTTATCTGTTGGCTGTTTTGCTCAATTTAGTAAAACACATTATATACCACCACTATCAAATTCTAACAGTCAGGAGCCACAAGGACAATTTATGTATATATCTAGTCCTAGTTTGAAAAAAATTAATTTTAAAATTATTCAAATTGGAGGAATCACAATTAACGGAACCGTTTCAAGAGACGCTCCTTATGTATATAATATAGGTTCTGGTTTCAATACTCAATTAATGGTCAATGCGGCTGATGTAAGTTCCGTTCTAAAAAACAAAGGATACATTGTTGAAGCTGAAGATTTGGTATACGTAACAATTCGATTGACATCAACTCCTTTTAATTATCAAGCTGGAGGATTGGTTTCTAAAGGATTAGCAGCACTTGGGACCCAATTTAGAATTGGTGCATTTACAAATACAAGTACTCAAACTACAAACGAAAATCATTATACCTTTGCCTCTATTTTAGCAACAGAAAACAACACCCGAATTTCATTTAATAATATAAAATCTGGTGTTTCATTACTTAATAATTCAGCTGCAGGAAATACTCCTGCTGATATAACGTTGAATAGCGGAGAAAGTTTTGTAATAGCTGTACAAGGTCCTAATGATGCCAACAGAGATGCTTTGATTGGTGCCTCTATAACATCCGATAAGGCGATAGCTGTAAACTGTGGCTCTTTTGCTGGAACAAATGGGGATTTGCAAAACTTAGATTTAGGTTTTGATCAAATAGTATCTGCAGAAAGAACTGGAAAAGAATATATTTTTATTAAAGGTGGTGGTTCAAATAGTACTGAACGTCCTTTAATTGTAGCAAATGAAAACAATACAGAAGTTTTTTTAAACGGAGACATCACACCTTTCACTATCCTAAATGCAGGAGATTATGTGGCGCTTGATGGTTCTCAGTTTTCTTTATTAGGCAATCTTTATGTTAGAACTTCTAAAAATGTTTTTGCATATCAAAGTATAGGAGGGACAATTTCGCAAGCCAATCAAAACATGCATTTTGTACCTCCACTAAGTTGCGAAACACCAAAAATTATTGATAATATACCTTTTATCAATGAAGTAGGCTCAAATACTTCTTTTGTGGGAACAGTCTGCATTGTCACTGAAAAAAATGCAATATTAAATTTTATAATAAATGGAATTCCATATACATTAACTTCATTACCAGTAGGAATAGTTACAAATGGTCCACTTTCAGTAACAGGTAATAGTAATTATGAAACCTATACTTTTCAAGGTTTAACAGGAAATATTTCGGTTTTATCAACAAAATCGGTTTACTTATCCTACTATGGGTCAAGTGGAGCGGCTACTTATGGTGGTTTCTATTCTGGATTTACATTTAAACCTCAAATTACTTTTGAAAAAATTAATAGCAACCAATCAAGCTGTATTCCTAATACTAAACTTTCTGTAAGTGATCTTTTAGGGTTTGATACTTTTCAATGGTTTTTGAATAAAACACCTATTACTGGAGCCACAACTAACAATTATTCTCCAACGCAACCAGGATATTATTATGTTGCTGCAGCAATTTCAAATTGTGGTACAACCTTAATTTCAGATGAAATTCCTGTTAGTGATTGCCCAACAAACATGGGGTCCGACCTTGTAAATGACAATATCGATTTAGACAATGACAAAGATGGAATTATTAATTGTAGTGAATCCTATGGAGATATAGGAATTCCGCTTTTAAATCCAATTTCTGGGACTATTGTTCTTCAAGAATATACCAATTCATTAAATGGAAAAATTACTACAATAGGGACTGCAATTGAACCTTATACTCCTTTTATTGGTAAAAAAGACGGTGATTTTATAACTGAAGTACCCATAGGGAAAGGAAATTCTATTGAATATGCGTTGAATTTTGCAAAACCAATTTCAATTGAATTAAAATATGTTTTAACAGCAAATACTCTAGATTTAATTAATTCTGATGCAGATTTTATAGTAAAATCAGATAATAATAAAACAATTACTGTTCGAAATCCAGACAATCAATTACTAATTGATACTAA